>MGRM01000014.1 GCA_001798185.1 Deltaproteobacteria bacterium RIFCSPHIGHO2_02_FULL_44_16
AGTGGCTCATGTCTTCCTTCTACATCACCACCACATTTTATCCAAGATAATCAATGCCACTCAAGGAAGTTTTTAGAGGTGCCCATAAGAAGAAGGGCTCCTAAAATATCCAAAATAAGTCCGAGTGAATTTATCCCTTCTGCCGTAATACATGTGTACATTTTTGTTTCTCCATTCTTTATTATTTCTCATATTTTAAATTTATATTTTCTCTTCCCAATTTTTTTAATGCATTCATGACACTTTGTTTTTCTTTTTTTGTAAGATTTCTAAAAGCTTCTTGCAGAGTTGTTTCTATCTTTTGTTCAACAAGTGCATCTAAAACCATAAGCGCCGATGTTTGATCCTTTTCTTTTTTCTCTTTTGTTTTTCGTTGTTCGAAAATGATCAATTTATGTAAACAATAGTCTGCAGGATGGGGAAGTTTGAGCGGAATGCCTGCAAGTTCAATGGTGATCGGTTGTCGCCAAAGCATCGCCAAATGACGAAGAGGTTGCGCGCTAAATTTGAGTTGGGGCAGAGGATAGGCTTTTGTCTTTGGCGGACCTATTTCTGGAATGAGAAATTCGAGGATAAGTTCATCGCTTTCGAGTTTCATCGAACCATCGCGATGAAATGAAATTTCAAAACCGAGATCAGCAAGAAGAGCTTCAAGATCGACGTCATGAGAAAAGCGGACTCTATTGGGGACTAAAAAATCAATATCACGTGTTTTGATCACAGCAAGGTATTCCGCATTTTTGAAAAAATCTTTATAGAATGCTGCGGCCCAACTTCCAATAATAAGGGTTTGATCGAGAATGCCAATTTTTGAAAGACATCGAAGGATTTCAATGACGAGCTTGTGTTGTTTTTCCACGTAATGCTTTCCTTAAAATCGAGAGTTGTTGCCGTATACTTTTCAATTTCTTTTGATAATTTTTACGCTGCATCATGAGTTGTTGGTAGTGTTCAATTTTTTTATCATCCATTTTTCCGAGATATTCTTGAACAATTTTTTCTCCATTGCGACGCGTGATATAACCATAACGATTGTCATTCTTTTTTCTGACAATAAAACAGCCTTTAGGAAGCTTTTGTAGGTCCTTCAGATATCTCTTCTCAAGCCGCAAAGCAGTTTTAAGCTCTTCTTTTAGGGTTGATATAAGAATGTTCATAAGTTTTACACTACAATCAGTTGTTTTTACAAAATGTAGTGTAACAATTGGTGTGATGTTGTCAAGAGTTTACACTACAAAATCGTTTTTTTGAATTTTGAGTGTAAAACTTCAAGATTTTTTCTTCAGAAGATTGACACAAGTAACTTTTCTCTCTTTTAGACGATAATCAACCTATATGGCACCTCGCATACCTGAATCGGGCATTCATATCGAATATCGTGGAGCAACGTATTACTCGAGCGCTCATTTTGATCTCGAATGGTTCGCTGAAATTGTAGAGCAGAAACCTGATGACAATCACTTCATCCTCGATGAAGGAGATATCGATCGCCTGCTCGATGTGAATTTTGGGAGGGTACTTTTAAGAGGGAGTAAAGCTTACGACGAAATAGGGATCGAAAAGGTAATGGATGTGGAAGACCTCTATCGGTCTCGAGTTTTCATACCCTCTCTCCCTGACGGGGAAAGGTTCTCTTCCTCGCTCGAAGCTTGGGGGGCAATGGTCTCGAGACTTCTTCCCAAAGTGATTGCTGAGATGGTGGAAGAACTTGGTCTCACCGATTTTGATCAGCGCGATATGGCGAGAAGTTTAGAAAGAGTGGAAATAGGAAGTGAAGAATGCCCGCCCGCGGCCGCGGCATGTGTTGTTTATTGGGGCAAAAGCAAAGAGGAAGGAGAGGGACGATCGAAGTCCACAAAAAGATATCTCCTGAACACAATCTACTTGGTCCCAGAAATACTGTTATGGAACACAGAAAACGAAATAAGGGGATATCTGAAACATGAAGTTACTCATCATCTTCTGAGATATGCACAATACTCTCGAGGAAACATTCATGCTTTAAAAGGTTCAACTTGGTACGATGAGGGATTGCCGAGTTTTTTTGAAAAAAAGTCGTATCCCTCATTTTATGACCCCCGTCTTTTCTTCTATAGTGGAGCTTTTGATGATTTAGATCCCGAAAGTCTTTTTATAGACAACAGTGTTTTTAAATATGAGCAAGCCGAATACGTTTTCCGTTTTATTGAGAAGAAGTGGGGGAAAGAGGGGTTGGAACGAGTTATCGCAGGGATCATCGAAAAAGATAATATTCATACAATTATCAGAGAAGCGCTTGGAATGCCGTGGGAGGAATTTCATGGACAGTGCAAAGAATATGTTGATGCGCGTATGCATGAACGCCTCAATACGAATCCTGAATTGGACCTCGGTATTCATATGCGCCTTAGGGATCTTCATGTTCCGGGGATTTCGATCAGCACCAGGCTCTCCACACCACTTGAAAAAACTTTAGGGATGAGCACTGCTCTTTTTCTCCGCTACGAAAAAAAGAAAGAAGAGGATCAAGTTGCGTCGAGCCACATCATCTTCGGCGGTGTGTCTCTAAACTCTCCCTATCTTTTCTGGTGGATAAACAGGGAATTTTCATTTGCTTCTCCGTTCACGTATCGAGGTTTTGACGTTTCAATTCTCTCCGCAAAGCTCTCTTTCAGTCCAACCATACTTTTGAGAAGAGAGGATCCGTCAGTTGATCTTACTCTCGGTGGAGGTTTGGATCTGTTTGAGATTTTTAAAGATTCGTGGCGAGGGAAGTTCGGCGTCGAATATAGGCGACAACTTCTGAGTGGCGAAGATGATTGGTACATCACAACCTCAGCCGGTTGGCAGTTTTGAAATCCACACACAATTTTTCTTTGACAGTGTACATAAAAAATAATATCTTTGTACATTATAAAGGGGGCTATTATGGCCAAAGCAAATTATGATCTTCCTGAAGAGAAACTGATGCAGGTAGTGGAGTATTCAGGCGCGCGCTCAAAACGAGAAGCCATTATTCTTGCGCTTGATGAATATCTGAAGAACAAACAACTTCAGAAGCTTGTGCAGCAATATGGGAAGCGCCCGCTCAGATGGACGAAGAAGACACTTCGAGCCTATCGTGGATAAAGTACTCATCGATACTTCAGTCTGGATCGATTTCTTTCGCGGTTCCTTGAGTACAACATTTCTTGCTCATTTCACCGAGACACTCACAGCTCAAAAAGGAGTCATTACCGATCTGATTCGTCATGAAATTTTGGTCGGAGCTCAAGATAAAAAACGTTTTCAGGATCTTCAAGAGCTTCTCTCCCCACTTACCTGTTACAGGATTCAAAGCGATGAACTTTTTCAGTTTGATGTCTTTGCTTGGGAGCTCCGAAAAAAAGGATTTAAAGGAAAGTATACAGATGCTTCTATCGCTTTTATCGCACACCGATATCATGTTCCTCTCATTACATTTGATCGCTATTTTCAGCTTGTCGAAAAATTTGGCCTGATTGAGCTAGTGAAATATTAGATTATGGAAAGTCTTTTAGGACTCATTAGACCTCTTGCGTAACCCTGGGTGACACTCGTTGTCATTGCGAGCCCGAAGGGCGTGGCAATCTCCTCTGTTTACTCGGGAGATCGCCACGCTTCGCTCGCGATGACATCCAAGTGTATCTCTTTGAAAACAAAAACTTTATAGGCTTGATTCTATTGAGGTTATGCAAGAAGTCTATTTAAGATTTTCTCTTTAAAAAACTGACATGCGTTTGACCATAGCGACGTTCATCCGTCAAGACGAGCGCTGCGAGTTCTTTGAGAGGTTCTTTTGGATGATGCTCTACAATCATCAGCGTTTTGTCATGAAGAAGCGATGTGGTGCCAAGAAGTTCAAGTGTTGGATTCACAAGGTTTTGCTCATACGGAGGATCGACAAAAATAAGATCAAATTCGTTTTTGTGAAAAAGTTTTCCTAAAAAACCTTTATTGTGTTCAAGCTTTTTCACGGCAGCATTGACCTTCATGGCAAGGACGGTTGCTTTTTCAGTCAAATGACAACGATGAAGATTTTTATGAATCGAAGCAACCGCAAGTTTTCCGTGTTCCACAAAAACACAATGCACAGAACCACGAGAAAGAGCTTCAATGCCAATTGACCCGGAACCCGCAAAAAGATCGAGCACTTTTGAGTCGGTGACATCAAAAAGAATATCGAAAATCGATTCTTTCACACGATCAAGCGCGGGCCGAGTCGCATCTGTTTTTGGAGCGACGAGCTTATGGCCTTTCGCTGTTCCGGCAATGACACGCATGTTCGTTTTATACATGATTTGACCTGAAAGATCGAGCCTGCTAAAGCAACATCACAAAATGAGAAAGAATGTTTGTGTTATTTTTACGAAAAAGGCCGTAGGAGGCGACCCTCGAGCGGCGTCTTCAGACGCTGGCAACGAAGCCTCAATACCCAGCAGGCTGAAGCGCATGGCAAAAATCCGGCGTGTGAGGATTTTTGCCGTAGTGAGAGGGCGCCTCCGAGAGACTTTTTCGAAGGAGATAATGATGAAAAAAAATAATATTTTTGCTCTTAGTACTCTCTTTTTTTTATTGAGCACACCTGCATTTGCCAAAAAGACGACATACATTGTGACCAATCAGAGATTTGATTACGTAAAACTAGGTGAAATCTCGTTGCGGGAAGCAGAAACTCGCGGTGTGAGTCATCCTGTGGAAGTTGATGAAGAAAAAATTCGAAAAGCGCTCGCCTCGTTAAAATTTTCTCGAGAAAGTTTCTGGAAAAAAAGTAATACTTTTGATCGAAAACTCTTTAGCGATGAAGCAGTCAATTTTCTTAGCCTTCATCTTCCCAAAGCATTTCGACAAGCGAAGACAACAGAAGAGGTTGTCTTCTCTTATCTCGATAAAGATCCCATTGTGATTCTTCGCAATGATCGTTTAACGATCGCTTCGGTGTGGGTTCATGGAAATGAACTCCATCTTCAGTTTAAGAAGTTATTTGCGAAAGTTTCAGGGGATACGGATAAACGAGGGAATGAAGTGCGTGCAGCCGCAAAAGCAAAGGGCCTTCGTATCGCTCTTCAGATTCAACCTGGACAGCGTCTCTCCCAAAACGACGAGAAAGAAGTTATTTTGGACTTAAACCACGACTTCTCCTCCAATGCATCCTTTGCTGAAGAAGACAACGCAGATGAAAAGACAACCAAAACACCAAGAGCTGAAAAAGCAAGCACTGATAAGACGTTCAATACCAAACAACGCTTGGAGCAAATAGAGCAACTTCGAAAAGATAAATTCATTTCTCAAAAAGAATATGACGAGAAACGAAAAGAAATTTTAAAAGATCTGTGATCATGAGCAAAGAACGGTTGGATCAGCTTTTAGTAAAACTCGGTTTTGCCTCAAACGAAAAAGAAGCGTCCGCTCTTTTAATGACAGGCGATGTGCTTGTGGATGATGTCCCTGTCACCTCGCCTGGGAAGTACGTCTTATCGCACGCAGTCATTCGTCTCCGACATGAAAAAATTCCTTACGTCAGTCGTGGCGGAATCAAATTGGCGCATGCTCTCAATCATTTTCACATTGAGGTAGAAGGAAAAATAGCTCTCGATGTGGGAGCTTCCACAGGAGGATTTACCGATTGTTTACTGCAGCATGGTGCAAAAAAAGTTTATGCTCTTGATGTCGGATATGGCCAGCTCGATATGAAGCTGCGCCGAGATGAGCGTGTGGTGGTGTTCGACCGAACCCATATTCGCGATCTGAAAAAAGAGCAGCTCCGTGAAGCCATTGATCTGATGGTGGTCGATCTTTCATTTACCTCAACAGCAGCGCTTCTCAAGCTCATGCATCGATGGGCGAATACGAAAACCTTGCTTCTGGTGTTAGTGAAACCTCAGTTTGAAGGAGCGGCTGAGACCATAGAAGAGGGGGGAATTGTGCTCGATCCCAAGGCTCATGAGAAAGCAATACAAAAAGTTATCAACGCTGGTGAAAAGGTTGGATGGGAAACGGTGGGAATGACGCCTTCTCCCATTACCGGAACGCACGGCAACCGAGAATTTTTAGTTCTTTTCCGATCATCAGTTGCTGTTTTTTCCTTCAAATGATATGCCTCCCTCAGTTAAATTCCTCACCTTTTCATTTTTTGGAGGTTTTTTGAATCGTCGTTTTTTCTTTCTCTCTTTCTTTTCTCTTCTTTTTATTTTGCCGAGCTGTGCATCAAAGAAAAAAGTGGATGTTGCCATCACTGCTCCCCAAAAAAAGATAAAACATGACGATCTTTTATTCCGATTTATGGAAGCGAGTCTCGAAGGACTTGAAGGTCGTTCGGCGGAAGCGCTGAAAACACTCACTCAACTCGTGGAAGAGCATCCGGAAAGTTCTTTTTTCCATTTTCAAAAAGCACGCGTTCAAGTTTTGCTCGGCGAACTCGATCAAGCTGTGGTGTCATGTCAAAAAGCATTCGAACTCAGTCCAAAAGATATTGAAATACAGATTTTTTTGGCTCGCCTTCTCGCGGAACAGGAAAAATATCAAGAAGCAGCCGCGCTTTTTGAAAAAGTATTACGCGTTGATCCGGAACGAGAACCGGTTTATACGCTTTTAGCCAAACAATATCTCCAGTTGAAAGAATTTACGAATGCTGTTTCCGTGATGGGACGCCTTCTTGAAGTGAATCCCGATGCTGTTGCTGCCTATCTTTTTTTAGGTTCGCTGTATCAGAATTATCTTCATCATGTTCCCAAAGCAATTCAGATGTATGAAGCAACTCTCGACATCGATCCGGAAAATCTTTCTGCGCTGGGTGCGCTTGCGCAAATCTCTATCGATCAGAAGAAACTTCAAAAGGCTCTCCCTTATTTTTTAGAAATTGAACGAAAAGTTCCCGATGACGTGTCGATCGCTCTCCGTATTGCTTTGATTTATTATGAACTCGGACAATATCCCAAAGCGATTGAACGTTTTCAGAAAATCACGGAACAAAATCCAGAAGCAGAAAAAGTTCGTTATTATTTAGGTGTTCTTTATGAGAGCATTGAAGAATTTGAAAAAGCGATCGAAGAATTTGAAAAAATACCTCCACATGTTGCTTCTTATCGAGATGCGATTCTTCATGTGGCCTCTATCTTGCGTTCTCGTGACGAAATGGCGCGTGCGATAAAAACGCTTGAAGAGGCGTTAAAGAAAAATAAGAATATTCTCGAATTTTATGAATTCCTGGCATCACTGTATGAAGAACAAGGTGAGATTGGAACTGCCATTGAAATTTTAAATCAAGGGATCAAAGTTTTTCCACGCGAAGAGCGTTTTTTAATGATGCAAGGTTTGCTGTATGAAAAGAAACAAGATCGCAAGCGCGCGTTACAGGCAATGGAGAAAGTTCTCAAAATAGATCCTCAAAACGCTACGGCTTTAAATTATATCGGCTATTCCTATGCTGAAGAAGGGGTTCGCCTGGATGAAGCCAAGGAAATGATTGAACGTGCCCTGACCTCTCGTCCCGGAGACGCCTATATAATAGATAGTCTCGGTTGGGTGCATTTTCGACGTCGAGAATATGACAAGGCCTTGAAACTCCTCAAGAAAGCCGAAAAAATGGCCTCTTCTGAGCCGACTATTTTTTATCATCTCGGAGAGGTCTATTCAGCGCTCAACGAACGTGCTCTTGCCAAGCGTTATTTCAAACGAGCTCTCGAAGCGTGGAATAAAAAAACACAACCAGATAAAAAAGAAATTGAGGAGATCCAACGTCGTCTTCAAGAGATTGAGGGGAAAAAGAATCCATCGTGAAAACGAAGTTTTGTTTTGCCATAACGATTGTTTCTTTCTTGTTCGCTTGTCAGGGAAAACAACCTCCTTCGGCATCGCTTCGTCTTTTCTCTGCACATGAGACCGTTTTTTCTCGCATGCTTCATCAAAGATTTCTGGCGGAACAATCAACTCGAAGTGTCGTTCGAGGTTTGGCTGAAATGACATGGCGCGATTCACATGGTACTCGCACTTCTGATGTCGCTCTTCATCTTCAACTTCCTCACGATCTTACAGCAGAAGCTTTTGATGCTCTTGCGGATGTGTGGGCGAAAATCCGAACCGACGGGAAGAAATTTTTTTTTGAGGTGCTGACAGATCGTGGGAAAAGACGCGGAAAAACAACAGAGCGACATCTGGCGAAATTTTTTTCTTTTGAATGGGAAACCGAAGAGTTCGTGGCAGCGCTTGCGGGAACGCTCCCTTTTTTAACTTCAGATATTTTTCTTGAAGAAAATCGTTCTCTCTTTCATTTTCAGCAGAGACCTTTCACGTTTCGAATTGATCAAAAGGGGAGAGTGCTTTCGTATCGTCGTGGAGATGAATCAGGCACAAAGACTCTTTATGAAGTTCATTTTTCTGACTATCGATTGCATGGGAAAACTTTTTTCCCTTATCGTGTTGTGATCAAACTCCAAGAGAGAGAGTTGTCTCTTCGTTATCGTGAGGTGAAGTTCAATGAAGATGAGAAGTCATTTTAAAACATTTCGTTGTTGCGGGTCCTGTCACCTCCGCCGTTCCACCTCCCCGCTGGCGCGGGGCGCCCCTGGGATCCAGCGTCGGCGACACCCGGACTATGTGGATTTTAAAATGACTTCTAAAATTTTTTTCACGCTGCTGTTTCTGTTATTAACAAGTTGCACCTATCGACTGGAGCGGGATGCTCGTGAATTGGTGATGCATCTTGCCGCAGAGCCTGCAACGCTCAATCTTCTCACGTATTCGGATCATTATGGTGCTCAAGTTTTAGGCAATATCTATGAACGTTTGATCGACGTGGATGCAAAAACGCTTACGTTTACTCCAAAACTTGCGACGCATTGGGAAATTTCAGCAGACGGCAAAACGATTACCTTTTTTCTCCGTGAGAATATTCGTTGGCACGACGGATTTCCTTTTACGGCAGACGATGTGATATTTACATTTGAGCGTATTCTCGATCCCGCAGTGGATGCTCCACGCCTTCGTCAGCAATATCTCGATGTCGAAAAGTTGGAGAAGATTAACGACTATACTATTCAGTTTCATTATAAACGTCCCTATTTTGGCGCTTTTTTTACGGCAGGAGCACTTCCTGTTCTTCCGAAGCATGTTTTTAAAGCTGGCGAAAATTTTAATGCACATGAAATTGGGCGTAGTCCCATAGGAACAGGGCCTTATCGTTTTGTGTCGTGGGAGAAAGGACGATCACTGCGTCTTGTGCGTCACGAGGAATATTGGGATCATAAACCACAAATCAAAGGAATCGTTTTTAATATTATTCCCAATGGCACCGTTGCATTTCAATTCTTGAAAAAGGGAGGACTCGATCTTTTTGAACTCTCTCCGATGCAATGGGAAAAGCAGAGCTCGAGTCATTCTTTTCAAGAGCGTTTTCGTAAGTATCACTATTTCCCTCCTAATTTTTCTTTTATTGCATGGAATATGAGGCGGCCTCTTTTTGCGGATAAACGTGTGAGGCAAGCGATGACCATGCTTCTCGATCGTTCTTCCATTATCGAGAAACAACTTGGTGGCTTAGGGAAGATAGTGACCGGAAGTGCCTATCCTCTCAGCAAAGATTACGATACTTCGATTGAACCTCTTCCATATAACCCTGAAAGGGCAATAGCTCTTTTGCGCGAAGCGGGATTTGATGATCACGATGGAGATGGACTGCTCGATCGAGAGGGAGTTGTTTTTGAATTTACCTATCTCTATCCAAATAACTCGAACTTTGGGAAAAAAATTGGATTGCTTCTGCAACGGCAGCTGCAAAATGTCGGCATTCGAATGCATCTCGAACAATTAGAATGGGCGACACTTCTTTCTCGTATGCAAAAGCGTGACTTCGATGCATTATCGCTCTCATGGATTCCTCCACTTCAGGCCGATCCGTTTCAACTTTGGCATTCTTCACAAGCAGATCGAGGTTCCAATATTTCGGGATTTCGACATGCAGAAGTGGATCGTCTCTTGGAAGAGGGAAGAACTCTTTTTGATGAAGACGAGAGAGCCAAAAGATATCAAAAGGTGCATCGTTTGCTTTATGAGGAACAACCCGTGCTTTTTTTATTTCAGATGCCGACGCTTGCTGCTGTCAGTAAGAGATTTGAAAATGTTCAAGCATATCCTTTAGGGCTGAAGCCTCGAGAGTGGACAATTGAGAGTACCGCAATGCTGAAAGCATGGTGATGATGAAACAATATGTGCTCAAACGTTTTTTTCTTCTTCTTCCCACGTTTTTGGGGATTACCGGTTTGACCTTTTTCATGCTTCAGCTTGCGCCAGGAGATCCAGCTGCATTAAAAGCACAATCTTTCACAGAGCTTCTTGCTGACCCACAACAAACGGAAGCAGTTGTGACCGAAACACAAAAACTTTATGGTTTGGAGAAACCTCTCTCTCTCCAATATCTGTTATGGCTCAAACGTATTGTGCTCTTTGATTTTGGTGAATCCTATCGTGATCATCGACCGGTGATGGCAAAAATTGCCGAAGCGCTTCCGATCACACTTCTTTTAAATGCTCTGACCCTTCTCGTTATCTTTGTGATTGCGTTTCCACTTGGCGCTTATAATGCGCTAAAACCCAACTCTTTTCATGATCGGGTTTCCGCTCTCTTTCTATTTCTTCTCTATTCGCTTCCAAGTTTTTGGTTTGCGCTTTTACTGATCGTCCTTTTTGCGGGAGGAGATTATCTCAATCTTTTTCCGCTTATCGGGATTTTTTCTGACGGAGCAGAGAGACTCCCTTGGTATGGACGTATTGGGAATCTCTTGTGGCATCTCATCCTCCCGGTCATCGTATTAAGTGTGGCGAATATCGCTTTTCTTTCGCGATTTGTTCGCGCTTCTTTAGTCGAGGTGATGAAAAAAGAATACATCCGAACTGCTTATGCAAAAGGGCTCTCGCCCTTTCAGGTCATGGTGAAACATGCATTCAAAAATGCGCTTCTTCCCTTGGTCACGTTGTTTGGGAGTCTTCTTCCCGCTCTTTTGAGTGGAAGCGTGATTGTGGAACAGATTTTTTCGATTCCCGGAATGGGCCGTCTCAGTTTTGAATCGGTTTTAGCTCGTGATTATCCCGTTATCATGGGGATTACCGTGATGACCGCAACGCTCATGCTCATCAGTTATTTTGTGACCGATATTGTCTATGGATTTTTAGATCCTCGTCTTCGTCTGCATGAAAGGAGAGGATTGTGAAAGTCTCTGTGATCATTCTTCTTCTGATGACTCTCACGGCTCTTGCAGCCCCTTTTTTAGCCAATGATCGCTCTTTTTCATCGTTGCTTTCTCCTCCGATTCCTTACCATCCCAATTCAACCGATAGCGACGCCATCTTGACCCCTCCGAATCGTTCTCATCTTCTCGGGACCGACGACATTGGTCGCGATGTCCTGGCACAGCTCATTTGGGGAACACGCATCTCTCTTTCGGTGGGGCTTGTCGCGATGTCTATTGCACTGACTCTCGGCATTTTTCTCGGAGGAATCGCCGGTTACTTTGGAGGAATATGGGATCTTCTGATTTCCCGTTTGATCGAGATTTTTTCTTGTTTTCCGACGTTTTTTTTCATCTTAGCACTTCTCTCCTTTGTCGGTCCTTCACTTTTGAATCTCATGATCGTGATTGGCGGGACCAGTTGGCCAGGCATTGCGCGGCTTGTGCGAGCTGAATTTTTCCGTTTGCGGGAAGAAGAGTTTGTGAAAGCAGCTTCTGCGCTTGGAGCGGGATCTTTTCGTATTCTTTTTCGTCATCTGCTTCCAAATATTGTTCGACCTCTTGTGGTCATTGCGAGTTTTGGAATTGCCGCTGCTATTTTGGGTGAAGCTTCACTCTCTTTTTTGGGGTTTGGTGTTCGTCCTGAAGATCCGAGTTGGGGATCGCTCCTTGCAAGTGGAGAAGCGTATTGGGATGTTGCGTGGTGGTTGACTTTGGCTCCAGGCTCTGCGATTTTTTTAACGGTGACGGCATTTAACCTTCTTGGCGAAAGTTTTCGCAATCGATAGGATTCCATGTCTTTATTAGAAGTGAAACATCTCGAGACACATTTTTATCACGAAAAATCGGTGATCAAGGCTGTCGATGGCGTCTCACTTTATTTAGCCAAAGGGGAAGCTGTCGGTATTGTCGGCGAAAGTGGTTGTGGAAAAAGTGTTTTTGCCCACTCTCTTTTGCGGTTAATCCCTTCTTCTCATGGCCGCATTGTGGGAGGAGCGATTATGTATCATCTTCCTCATCAACCAAATCCGATCGATTTGATGAAACTTCCGGAAGAAAAGATGCGTTCGTTGCGGGGAAAAAGAATGGCCATGATTTTTCAAGAGCCGATGACATCGCTCAATCCACTCTCTACGATTGGAGATCAAATTGCAGAGGCGATCGCTCTTCATGAAGGCGGGAGTCGTGCGGTGATTCGCGATCGTACGCTTGAAATGTTACAGCTTGTGGGGATTCCCGTTCCAGAGAAACGGATTGATGCTTTTCCGCATGAACTCTCGGGTGGAATGCGTCAGCGAGCCATGATTGCGATGGCGCTTTCGTGTAAGCCTGACATTCTGATTGCAGATGAACCGACCACAGCGCTTGATGTGACGATTCAAGCTCAAATTTTGGAACTTCTCGCAAAGCTTCGTGAACAATTGGGAATGGCGCTGCTTCTGATTACGCATGACTTAGGAGTTGTGGCTGAAGTCGCGCATCGCGTGATGGTGATGTATGCGGGAAAATGTGTTGAAGAAGGGACGGTGCAAGAAATTTTTCATCACCCAAAACATCCCTATACACAGGCGCTTCTTCGAGCTCTCCCTTCTTTTGGAAAAAGAGGAGGAAAGCTTCCCACGATTCCAGGAGCTGTCCCTTCGCTCGCACATTTGCCTGAGGGATGTGCGTTTCAAGATCGCTGCCCCAAAGTACAAGAGCGATGTCGAAAAGGTGCGGTTCCTGATGATCCGTCTCATGTCGGAAGACTGGTGAGATGCTATTATGCATAAAGCTTATTTTCAAAAGTATTTATTGTCTGCGGGTCCTGCCGCCTGCGGCATTCCGGAAGTTTTGCTGATACGCAATAACTTCCGAAATAGCCTCCGGCGTCACCCGCAGTTAATTATCTCTTTTGAAATAAATTTTATGAAAAGGATTTTATGTCAGACATTTTAGTTGAACTGAAAGATGTCGTGAAACATTTTCCGGTGAAGCGCGGATTTTTTGAGCGACATGCTGCTCATGTTCATGCGGTGAATGGCGTCTCTTTGCGCATACGAAAAGGCGAGACCCTTGGCCTTGTCGGGGAGAGTGGTTGTGGGAAATCGACGCTTGGGCTTCTGCTGTTACGTCTTTTAAAACTCGATAGCGGACAGATTTTTTTTGAAGGAGAGGAAATTACGCATCTTCCAGAATCGAAGATGCGACCTCTGCGTCGGCAAATTCAGGTCGTCTTTCAAGATCCGTATGCATCGCTCAATCCCAGAATGAAGGTCAGCGCTCTTCTTGAAGAACCGCTGATCATTCATCGAGTCGGAAATAAAAAAGAGCGTTTAGATCGCGTTGATGAATTACTTTCTCTGGTCGGTCTCTCTTCTGACGCCAAAGAAAAATATCCTCACGAGTTTTCGGGAGGTCAGCGTCAACGGGTCTGTATCGCGCGAGCGCTCGCACTCAAACCGAAATTAATCATTGCCGATGAACCTGTCTCAGCGCTTGATGTTTCTATTCGAGGACAAATTGTAAATCTGTTGATGGAGCTTCAAGAGAAACTCGGTCTTTCGTTGCTACTTATTTCTCATGATTTGACGGTGGTGCAGCACATGAGTCATCGCATTGCGGTGATGTATTTAGGAAAAATGATGGAACTTTTTCCTTCTGATCAGATGTCCATGGTTCGTCATCCCTATACGCAAGCATTAATATCGGCGATTCCGATTCCAGAGCCGGGAGCCAAGAAAAAGAGACTTGTGCTTGCAGGAGATGTCCCATCTCCCATTTCACCCCCGTCTGGCTGCCCTTTTCATCCGCGTTGTCCTTATGCGGAACATCAATGCAAAGTGAATGTCCCTGCATTGCTCCTCAAAAACAGAGAAACATTGGCTGCATGTCATCTTTATGACACTATCCCTCTTTTGAAGATGGGAGGAGAAGTATGAAAAAAATTCTGATCTGGTTTTTTATTTCCTTTTTTCTTTTGTCCGCAGGCCAGGTTGAAGCAAAAAAACAACCAAAAACAGTGCGCGCAGAGGGAGGGACTTCGATTGAAGGTTTTGGTTTTGCGATTGATGCCAGTTATGAGAAAAAACTCGATAAGCTCATCCCGGGTTATCGCATTTTAAATGTCGCTATCGTGAATAATTCTTTTCAGATTCTTTTCATGAATCCTGATAAAGATCGATGGTCTCTCAAAACAAAAGCAGGGAAAAAATTTGGAACGATCGTCAATTTATCCAAAGAAGATCCTAAAGCATGGGAACAAATTCCAAAGAGGGTGAAAAATCATCTTTCTTATCCCCTGGCTATTCCTATTGGCGCTCATCTTGCCTTTGATCTGTTTGTTCCGGAAAAAGTCCCTCTTGAAAAGATGCGTGAACTGGAAGTCGTCATGGAGTCTCTAGGAACGACCTTCCGAATAGAAGTATCCCCCTCTTCTTAAATTCTCTCTCTGAAATTTCTTATTGCGAGAAAGAACACCGACCTTAGCTCTAGAAGCCTTTTTCTCCTTTTTCTCAAAATGAAAAATTTTTCTCCCACTTTTTTGGGTGAAAACAGACCCTTTGGGTCTATTCTGGGTAATAAAAAACACATATATAAATATTTGATTTTATTTATTTTTATCTGAAAACGTAAAATAAAACACATGGCATGTTCCTTGCTCTTTTGATGCTCAAGTAGCGCAAAAGGGAGCATGCATGAGGGGGACGTGGAAAACATATCTGATGGCTTCGTTGGGAATAATACTTCTCAGCGCAGGTTGCGGAGGGGCGGGAAGCCCTTCTGCAAGTGTCAGTGGTTCTGGAAGATCTGGCGGTTCAGCGATCGGCATTCAAGGGGGAGTCGGTATCAGTAATTCCGTGAAATCTCCTTCTGAAATGAATGTCGGAGATCTCATGGGAATCGAATTCCAAGGTGCTGACGAAATGAATATTGATTTTGAAGGGGCAGATCCAGATGCTGAATATATCCTTATTGTGGGATCTGCAAATGCTGGAGGATTTGGAACCGCAATGCAGGTCACCAATGATATCAATAGTCTTCTTCCAAATCTTGCGTATGACGAAGAAAATGTGGATCAAGGAAATCTTTTATTTAAATCAGCTTCGTTGAATTCAAATGATGTGACCGAGAACTTTCATAATCAGCTTCGTGAAGCAGAGCTTGACGTTGCTGAAGAAGATTTCTCTTTTTCAAAAGCCTCAATGACCTCGAAGGGAGTTTCGAAATCAGTCGCGCTTGGAGAGGTTGATACCTTCCAAGTACTTTCGAGCATTAGTTCTGTTTCCAGTTTTGTCGACGTTGATTCTCGACTTGAATGTTTAGGTGAGCGCATTGCGGTGTATGTGGATACTCGAGTTTCAGATGATGTTTTGAGTGCTCAAGATATTGAAAAATTATGTGCCATGTATGATCGAGCGGCAGGGATCGAAGATGAAATTTTAGGCGCATCCCCTGATGTGGATGGAGATGGAGTGGTTCATGCTCATATTACCTATGCGGTCAATAGTCTTGGCGCACATGCTGGAGGCATTGTGACGGGATATTTCTGGGCGGGCCACCGTGATCGTGAAGTGGTGCATCTTGTAGCCCCAGATCCAAACGGAAGTTATGGCCCTGCCGTGTCAAAAGAGATGGCGCTGAATAATTTTCTCCCCGCTGTTTTTCCTCATGAACTTCAACATCTCAAAAATTATTATCAACGTGTGGGTGTCCAAGGAGTATCGCCAGATGAAGCGTGGAAGAATGAAGGTTTGTCACACTTATTCGAAGATGTGGTCGGTTGGAACATGGAAAACTATTCTCGATATGATCTTGCACTTTCAAGTCCTTCATCCACGAAAGTCGTTGCGGGAAGTTCGCCGAATCTTTTGGAGCGAGGCGCTTCCTATCTTTTCTTGCGCTTCCTGTATGAACAATCGGAAAACCCAAATGAATTTTTACGCAATATGGTTCGGTCGGAGTTAAGTGGAGTGGAAGCGGTGCAAGAAGCATTTGATGGCCCAGATGATTTTAATCAATTTTCTGAATTTTTTGGACGTTGGACAGTGGCAGTCGCGATGACCAATCGCGGGGTGACGGCTGATAGTCGTTATACCTATAAGGCACGGACCTTGAACGCAGAAACACAAACATGGCAGGGAGTCTGTCTCATTTGCGAACCGGATGATGGACGAGGGACGGTGCTCGAAGGTGTTTATATGTCTGAATACGATGGATTCAATGCGACGAATATTAAAGCTTCCGCTGCAAAATATTATCAAGTGAGCGAGGCTCCTTCTGAAATTACACTCAAAGGAACTCATGATGGTGGGAACTTCGGTGTTTTAATTCGCACGAAGTAGATATTTTCTGAAAATGCTTCACCCTTCGACAGGCTCAGGGTGAGCGGAAGGGTTTACTTTTCTTTCTTCATTTCATATACAAATCCAATGCATCCGGTCTTGTTTGAAATTCCTTTTTTTGGCGGCATTCCTGTTTTCTCGTATGGTGTCCTTGTGGCTACCGGATTTCTCGTTGGAAGTTTTTGGGTAAAGCGAGAAGCCATGCGTGTTGGCATCAGCCCTGAAAGGGCGATGGATCTTCTTTTTTATATTATCATTGCAGCTCTCGTCGGTTCGCGTGTGCTTCATATTTTGGTCTCTGATCTCGATCGTGTTCTTGAAAATCCGCTTCTTCTTTTTAAAGTGTGGGAAGGGGGTCTTGTTTTCTATGGTGGTCTCATTGGCGCACTGCTCGTTTCCATCTGGTATGTTCGCAAATATCGACTTCCTTGGCTTATTTACTTCGATGTCTTCGCTCCTGCCATTCCACTTGGACACGCCATCGGGCGTCTTGGATGTTTGATGGCCGGATGCTGTTATGGGAAAGTGGTTCAAGGAAATCCCTGGTATGCTCTCGTTTTTCCCGAGACGGGAAGATCATTTGCACCAGCAGGAATTCCTCTCTATCCAACGCAATTGATGGAATCTGCAGCAGAGCTTCTCGTCTTTGTGATTTTATTTTTTCTACGGCGGCGTAAAAAATTTAATGGTCAACTCATGGCCACCTATTTAATGCTCTACGCTGTTGTCCGTTCGACGATTGAGTTTTTTCGTGGCGACATTGAGCGAGGTTTTATTATTGATCCTTGGCTTTCCACATCGCAGGGCATTGGTATCGTGATGTTTTTAGCGGGACTCTCAATGTATCTCTGGCAATGGAGAAAGAAGGCTGCATGAAGAAAAGAATTCTCAACCCCGTGAAGATCTCAACGAGATTCTTCACTTCGTTCAGAATGACAAACTTAGTGCTTATTGTAACTTCGATGTTTTTCTCTTCCTGTTCAAAACCGATGGCGGAAGCGAAAGTGCTTCCTCGAGTTCAATATTTAGCGCAGAATTTTGATGCTGCTGTAGCGGATATCACCAAAATTCTTCCCGACATTCTTCAAAAAAGAAAGTATGCGGTAGCAGAAGAAAAAAAGACGGAAGGTGTTTTGCTTACGACGTGGAAACCAACCACGTCGGATTCTCATTATATTCGTATTTTCGGGCGTAAAGATTTGAGTCCGAACGGTGGCTATTATCAACTTGAAATTCATACGTTCACCGAAGGCGATTACACGCGCGTCCGCGTGGCCAGTCGCATGAAGTCGCTTGCGATCAATCTTCGATCCTCTGGAATCGAAGAGCGCCGCATTCTCGAGGACATCTCCGATGTGCTTCGCAAGCAAGAACCGACGATTACAAATCTTGGGATTGAGAACGATTAATGAGGATGTGTTTTTAACGCAATCGTCAGTTTCATTTCATCAATCTCACATTCTTCGATCGCATTTCCTTGTGGATGAGATGTCTGTTTGCATTTGATCGCTAAGGTTTGGTCTTGAATGTAGTCGAGATTTTTTGTGATCGCTTCCAACAGTTCTTCTTCTGCTGCATATTCAACAACGATGCGATCATCGAGTTTGAGATCTGCTTTTTTACGTAATCGCTGAATACGGTTCACCACTTCTCGTGCCAGGCCGTCGAGCATTTGATCTTTTTCAACGGTCGTGTCGAGTTCGATGGTAATGAACGCATCTGAAATCAAATTCTCATGCCCCGGTTTTGCATTTCGATAAATCGTTACATCTTCTCGCGAAAGGCTTTCGCTTTCGACGATGAGTAGCTCTCCTTTTTCTAATGAAGCAATATCGTGAGTGGAGAGTTGTTGAATGGCTTTACTGACTGCGCCAAATTTCTTTCCCAGTCGCGGTCCAAGAGTTGCGCCATTCGCTTTTGCGGTCAGCTCAACATAGCTTGCTTCATCGGTGACAAAGAGAAGATGACGAACGTTGAGTTCTTCTTTGAGATAACTTTCAAGAGGTTTTAAATCTTCTAAGATTTTTTTGTCACGATGAATAAGTGAGAGCTGTTTTAAAGGTATTTTAATTTTAATATTTTTCTGTTCGCGCAAGTTTCGTCCCATTACGAGAATGCGGGCCATCAGTGCTACGGAGCGCTCAAGATTTGGAATAATGAGACTTTTGTCAGCAACCGGGTAATCTTGAAGGTGAACGCTTTCCTCCGAGGGATTCGTGCGTAAATTTTGAAACATTGTTTCGGATAAAAACGGAGCAAAGGGTGCCATAGTTTTCGTCATGCTCAATAAAACCGTATAAAGGGTTTGATACGCCTGTTCTTTATCTTCCGATGTTCCTTCGGACCAAAAACGTTTTCGATTGAGGCGAATATAAATGTTTGTGAGGTTTTCGATGAAATCGAGAAGCTGCGGAACCACACTATAAAGATGATATTCTTTCATCTCGACTTCAACGTGGTTGAGAAGTGTTTGCAAACGAGAGAGAATCCATTGATCCAACAGTGCTGACGCGCTTTTCTGGGTGGTTCCAGGTTTCCACTGATCGATGGTCGCGTAACTGATGAAGAAGGTATACGCGTTCCACCACTTCAGTAACACTCGACGAACAATTTCTTTCACGCCAGCTTCCGAAAATCGCAACTCTTCAGCTCGGACCGCAGGCGAGTTGATTAAATACAGACGAAGAGCATCAGCTCCGTAAGCGTTGATCACTGTTTCCGGGTCGGGATAATTTTTCAGGCGCTTGCTCATTTTTTTCCCATCTTCAGCAAGGACGAGTCCGTTGACGACAACATGTTGAAAAGGAGCGGTATCAAAAAGCGCAGTTCCTAAGACTGAGAGCGTATAAAACCAACCACGCGTTTGATCGAGCCCTTCAGCGATAAAATCTGCAGGAAAGGTTTTTTCAAATGTTTCCTTATGTTCAAATGGATAATGATATTGTGCGAAGGGCATGGCACCGGATTCAAACCAACAGTCAAATACCTGCGGTATTCGCTTAAGAACTCCACGGTTTTCTGTGTTAGGAATTTCAATGTCATCAAGCGATTCTCGATGAAGGTCAGTGACTTTTTTTCCACTTAATTTTTCAAGTTCGGCGATACTCCCAATACAGATCATTTCGCCCGTCTCATCATTGCGCCAGACCGGGAGAGGATTCCCCCAATAGCGATTGCGGGAAATATTCCAATCACGCGCGTTTTCGAGCCAATTTCCAAAACGACCATCGCGTAAATTTTCCGGAACCCAGTGGGTTTTTTGGTTATTTTGAATGAGTCGCTCTTTGATGGCCTCAACCTTCAGAAACCACGAAGAGACAGCCCGATAAATAAGCGGAGTGTCTGAACGCCAACAGAAAGGATAACTGTGAGTGATGGTGTCGTGGCGAAAAAGTTTTCCGTGATGTTTTAACCACGCAATAATTTCTTTATCTGCTTCTTTGACATGCTTTCCCGAAAAGTCTTTCACTTCATCAGTAAATTTTCCGTCGTCATCAACTGGAAGAACAATTTCAATGCCATGTTTCTTTGCCAGTTGAAAATCATCTTCGCCAAATGCAGGCGCAATATGGACAATACTCGTTCCCTCTTCTTCCGTAACAAATTCACCAGCGAGAACCCGAAAGGCACCGACATTTTTTCGCGATGCAAAATAAGAGAAGAGAGGTTCATATGTTTTTCCGACGAGTTCTTTTCCAAGAAAAGTGTTGACGATTTCAACGTCAGCATCTTTTTTGAAAAGAGCATGAAAAGCTTTGGCTCCAAGAATCAGGCTAACGCCTGTCTTCTGATGTTTTACTTTGACATACTCAAGTTCAGGGTTGACCGCGAGTGCGAGGTTGCTGGGAAGCGTCCACGGTGTTGTCGTCCAGACAAGAAAAAAAGTATTGGGTTCTCCATCAAGCGCAAACATGACCGTGATCGCCGGATCCTGAACATCTTTATAGTTGAGACCTGCTTCAAAGTTGGAAAGTGGCGTGGCAACTGCCGTTGAATAGGGCATGACACGAAATCCTTCGTAGATGAGTTTTTTCTCCCAAAGCTGTTTGAATCCCCACCAGACCGATTCCATAAAGTGACGATCCATGGTTTTATAGTCATTTTTGAAATCGACCCATCGACCGATACGACTGATGGTCCGTTCCCATTCAGCGGTATAACGAAGCACAATACTTCGACATGCTTCGTTATATTTTTTGATTCCCATAGCTTCCACATCCGCGCGACCGCGAATGCCGAGGTCTTTATCGATTTCATGTTCGACGGGGAGCCCGTGACAATCCCAGCCAAAGCGGCGTTCAATACGATATCCTTTCATCGTCCAATAACGAGGGATAATGTCTTTCAAAACACTTGCGAGCAGATGTCCATAGTGGGGGAGACCTGTGGCAAAGGGAGGGCCGTCGTAAAAGCTGAAGGATTTTTCTTTGGCGCGTTGCTCAATACTTTTTTGAAAAATATTCTGCTTTTTCCAAAACGCGAGAATTTCTTCCTCTTGCTTTGGAAAATCAATCTGCGGTTGTACTTTTTCAAATGTCATGAGATTATCTCTTCGTTATTTATTGATATGTCGAAAAAGGCCGCAGGAGGCGTTTGTCGAGCGGCGTCTGCAGGCACTGCGGACAGCAGCCATCATCCTCGCAGTGCCAAAGAGCAGGCGGCAAGATGGCGATTGAATCGAGCCGCCGTAGTGAGACAACGCCTCCGAGAGACTTTTTCGATTCTTTACAAATAGAAGGCGAGAAGTCAAAGCTGATGACACTATCCCGCAAATATAAGTTTCTTTTTTTGATAACGCCGATTGTCCTTTTTTTGGATCAACTGACCAAATGGCTTGTAGTCAAAGAGATACCCTATAGTTCCCGTATTCCGATCATTCCAGGCTATTTTGATCTCGTTCATTTTCGCAATCGAGGCGCTGCGTTTGGTATGCTTTCTGAACTTCCTGATCACATTCGTCCTTTCTTTTTTTATGGTATTGCTGTCGTTGCGGTCATTGTTTTGTTCTTTTATTTTCGATCGCTCAAGGGAGAGGAAAAGTTGATGCCTATAACGCTTTCACTGATTTTGGGTGGAATTTTTGGAAATATTCTCGATCGACTTCGTTACGGCGATGTCGTCGATTTTCTCTCCTTTCATTTTCAAGAGAAAATAATTCGAGGCGTCTATCTTGAATGGCCGGCATTTAATGTAGCTGATAGCGCAATTACGGTGGCGATGATGTTGTTAATTGTGTCAACGCTCAAAACAAAAGGGAGTCATGATCGGCAAAAAAGTTGAGGTGTCGATTCACAGCCTCATAGAACCTATTCGATTATGGGAGAGGCGGCACCAAAAAAGCTGCTGATGCCACAATGTGACATACGGAGCTACGCGACAGAGCTTGACGAAGTACTGCCCGACGACCATGTTCACACTTTCATGAGGCGAGAAGCGATGCCCCAACTTTTTTATGAGGTCTTTTGAATGAAACCATTTATCTTTCATTACGCTGACATTTATATTCCTTCTTTCTTTTTTATGACCATGATCGGCTCACTTGCCGCTGCGTTTTATGCTTCATGGTTTGCAAAACATCATGATGGCGATCCAGTCATCATGCTCGATTTTGGCATCATTGGAATTATTGCAGGTGTTTTAGGTGCGAGAATTTTTCATATTCTTATCGAGAATCCAAAATATTACTTCGAAGATCCGATTCGTGTATTTTATTTTTGGCAGGGTGGGTTTGTTTCACTTGGAGCGTTCGTTTTTTCGGCTCTTACCTGGATTCTTTATTTGCATGTCCGAAAGTTTCCTGTTCTGAAACATTTCGATCACATTACTCTTTCGGTTCCAATTATTATTTTTTTTGTCAGACTTGGATGTCTTTTGGCCGGTTGCTGTTATGGAAAGCCGACCGATTTTTTTCTTCATTTGATTTTTACCGACCCCTCTTCTGCTGCAGGGAAGCTGCATTCCGGTGAAGCACTTCATGCGACGCAAGTCTATTTTATGCTGAATGCTGTTGTCATGTTTATCGTGCTGCATCTTACCTATCGATATCGGCGTTTTCAGGGTCAGGTTTTGACCACATTTCTCATCTATTATGGAATCACAAGGTTTTTGATCGAATTTTTGCGTGGTGATGCTGATCGAGGAGTTTATTTCGATGGAATGATTTCGACCGGTCAGATTGTGATGGTGATTTCATTTGGGGTGGGGATCTTTTTGTGGAAATACTTGAAGAAACGGTTCCCTGTATGAAATTATTTCTTGAAGTCATCAGTGTGACCATTTTTTTAACGGTTACTTCGCATCTTCTTTATGCTTTTCGTTCTGTCCCCTGGATCAATGAATATCTTTCGATCATCGTGGCGCTTCTTCTTCTCTATGTCCCGGTTCTTCTCATGTGGCGAAAAGGAAGAAAGATTACGTTTTTTGATGAAGGGTGGAAAGCTTACACCCGTTCGCTCAAAATTTTTCTCATAAGCCTCTTTATTGTCTTCCCTCCATTTTTGATCGCTGCTCATTTTTGGTATGAAATCGTGTTTCACCTGAAAGGATTTTCGTTTCCCCCATATCCCAATATGCTCAACATTCTCTTTTTTCAGGTTCTTTTAGTTGCGCTTCCGGAAGAATTTTTCTTTCGGGGATATATGCAGACAACCTTCAACGAGATCTTTAAATCTCGTTGGAGGATTTTAGGGGTGAATCTTGGGTGGAGTTGGATTTTAACCGCCGCTCTCTTTGCACTTGCTCATTCGATTGTGGTGGTTCAGTGGTGGCATTTTGCCATCTTCTTTCCAGCGCTGCTTTTTGGGTATCTTCGTGAGCGAACTGGTTCCATTACTGTCCCCATTCTTTTCCACGCTGCATCAAATATAATTCTCGATTTTTTTTCAAGAGGTTATAGGTAGTTTATCAAGTATTATTTCAATGTGTCATCGCGAGCCCAAAGGGTGTGGCGATCTCCTTTTTGTCATCCCCGAATGTTTTTGTCGGGGATCCAGAGCTAGATTCCCGCCTTCGCGGGAATGACAATCGAGATTGCTTCGTCGCTCATGCTCCTCGCAATGACCGCAGAAGTTTTGAGATAGCTTTCTTGCCATTTTCCGCTTGATTTCAGCTTATGAGAGGTATAGAAAAATTGAAAATCAAACACTAACCCAAGGAGGTGTTATGGCAAGAAATATGGATCACCAAAACGAACCGCAACAGCACGACGACAGTATGAAGAAAAAGTTTTTGTTTGCTATCGCCTTCGCAGTACTCCTTGGTGTTTACATTGCTCCTATCAGCCGTGACAATGCTCCTCTTGCATGGGACACAGGTCCTATCTTGAACAATGATGCTCCAGTAGTTGCTCATGACTACGGCCCAATTCTTGAGCCCTATGCTCCCGTTGTTGCAAAGAGCTGCGCTGTTCCAAGCGATGGTCAAGATAACTGGGGATATACAAGAACATGGCAAGATCCAGTTGACCGTGAGCAAGATGTAGTGACCGGCGTTTATATTTAACTCTTAAAAATTTTCATTTGAAAAAAAAGCGCATCACACGATGCGCTTTTTTATTTCTAATGCACCATCGGAATCTTCAAGCGCTGTCGAGCGCTTTCTCCTTTAAAGAGATTTTGTTTTCGATATGCGGCTTCTCCTTGCCTTCCTGAATGCTGATCTCCAAGGCGCAGTCCATCAGCCAGAAACACTGCGTGTTTTCCATATTTTTCTGCGAGTTGATCTACAGCATGAAATGCATTGGCAGCATTGATTGCTTGTTGCGGATTTTCAAAAAGTCCAAATTGTGTCGGCAGTGGATCAGTCAGATGCGAAAGCACAACTCCTGTGGCGCGGTAGGATGTTTTCGGCTGAAAGAGCTTATCAAAAAGGGAGATGAGTGCTGCTCCGAGTTCAGTCGGTGCAGAAGAAGCTCGCTGCAATTTCATCTCACATGCGCTCGATTCAAAACCTTGCGAGCGAAGGCTTAAGATGAGTTGCTTTGCGGCGAGACCATATCGCCGTGCCTTAATGCACGCTGACTCCAAGTTTCGAAGCGCTCGCGCTTTGACATATTCTCGATCGCTCGATGCCGGAGTAAAAGTTTTCATCTTGCTAATTGAGAGTGGGCTGCGTCCCATTTCCGGGTTCACGTTCCAAACGCTTTCACCTCGAAGTTCCATCCAGATGTCATGCCCCACTTTTCCTAAAAGATTTTCTACCCAATCGAGAGGTCGATGGACAAAATTCAGAGCTGTTCGAAGTCCATGTTTTTCCAGAAGGGCAGTGGTGTTCGGACCAAATCCCCACACTTCATGCAGTGGTGTTTTTTCAAGAAGAAGATGAATATGGCGACCTTTGACAGCAGTAAGCCCACAGGGCTTTCGAAATTTTGAACAAAGTTTTGCTAAACTTTTGCTTAAAGAAATTCCGATGGAAACAGTCATGCCTAACTCGTTTTCAATTTCTTGTTGGAGTGCAGTTGCTATTTCTTTGTAACCTTTGTGATGGAGTCGTCGTGTGCCGGTGAGATCGATGAAACCTTCGTCGATTGACGATTCTTCAACAAGAGGTGAGTAACGCCGCATGATTGTAAACATTCGTTTCGAAAAAATGCTGTAAAGTTCGTAGTCAGAAGGGAGAAGAATGAGCTGCGGGCAAAGACGTGTGGCTTCTGAGAGAGAAACTCCCCGCTGAATGCCAAGCGCTTTTGCTTCATAGGAGGCAGCAGCTACGATGCCGCGCTCAGCGCCGGTAATGACCGGTTTCCCTTTGAGCTCCGGTCGAACCGCTTGCTCGACTGAAACAAAGAATGCGTCACCATCGACATGAGCAATGGCTTGTGGCCAGGATTTTAAAGTAAACATATTTTCCTCCTTAGAATATCTTTTCAAAGAATGTCATCGCGAGCCCGTAGGGCGTGGCGATCTCCTGAATAGCACTGTCTGTAGGAGATTGCTTCGTCGCTGATGCTCCTCGCAATGACTACAACGTTTTATAGTTCCTAATATTTCCTTATTACCGCTTTCACAATGCCACCCAGTTTCAACTCCATTCGTGGCCGCAAGACTGGATATTTTGGATTTGCGGGAATAAGTTCCACGCTTGTTCCCCGTTTTTGAAAATATTTCAGTGTCCATTCGTTATCAATGTGGGCAAGAATGATGTCACCACTTCGTGCCGGTTTTCCTCGTTCGATGATGACGAGATCGCCTTCAAGAATTCCAGCATCGACCATCGAGTCGCCATTTACTTTGAGAAGAAAAGAAGCTTCGGGTTTGTCGATGAGAAATTCATCGAGCGAAAGAGTATCAATGAGTTCTTCTTCGGCAGGAGAGGGGAAACCGGCTTGGACGAAACCTGCGAGGGGGATACCAAGCCGGTCTCCCTTTGGAATGAGTCTCCCACTTTTATCTTTTTCAAGATAACCTTCAGTGATCAATTTTTGAGCAAAGCGAAAAGCAGCGTTTTTGGATTGATATCCAAAGAGACGCGTCATTTCGCCGTAACTCGGGAGCCTTCGATTGGCTCGATAAAATCGTCGTAAAATGTCGATGTGATAAGGATCTACTACTTTTGGCGCAATGGTCATACCTCCTCCTGGCGATGATGAAAAGAAGATGCGTGAACGATCGTTCACTTGTCAAAACATTTTCGAAAATTTCTTGAAATATTTTCCAAAAACCTGTCAATTGCGCACCTTATGACAACAACCGTCATCATTGGTGGGGGAATTGTTGGGCTCAATATTGCGCTTGCGCTTCATGACGCCAAAAAAGGGGGCGAGATTTATCTCATTGAGGGTGAAGAGTTTTACGGGCATCACACGAGTGGTCGTAATAGCGAAGTGGTTCATGCTGGTCTTGCCTATCCACCAAACTCCTTAAAAATGAAACTTTGTGTTGAGGGAAATCGTCTCACCAAAGAATTGGCTCATCGTTTGAATGTTCCCATTCGCAAAGATGGAAAATGGGTGCTTGCGACAAACATCGAAGAAGCTGAAGGTCTTCACAAGCTTGCAACAACTGCAAAAGAGGGGGGATCGGTTGGACTTGAGTTTCGTGATCCCCAGGAAGCAGTTAATGCTGTCCCAGAACTGAAACTTCCGTATGCTGCGACGTTTTCACCTTCAACCGCGATGATTGATGCTGCTTCTTATGTCAAAGCCCTTGACCGCTATCTTTCGAGTCAAGCCGGAGTTGCTCTGATCAATCCGTGTAAGGTTACAGGGGTGAATGTTGCAGCATCAACCTTAGACACTGATCGTGGCGAAATGCCTTTTGATGTTCTCATTAATAGTGCAGGACTTTTTGCAGATGAAATTTATCACATGAGCGGTGGAAAACGAAAATTTGAAATTCGTCCTTTCAAAGGAGAATATTATCGTTGGAAAAATGGGACATTACAGTCGGTCATTTATCCGGTTCCAGGTCGTTTTGTGAAAAAAGAAGCAAGTACTGATGGTGTTATGGTTTCAAGTCTTGGGATTCATGCGCATCGTAATGTCGGAGGAGATCTTCTCCTTGGACCTTCGCAAGTGAAGATCGATCCTAAAGCAAAAACCGATTATTCGTTTGTTTCTCCGCCAGAGGATTTCATTAAGGCGATGATTCCATTTGTCAAAAAACCTCCGACAGCCAATGATCTTGAAATGGCGTATGCTGGCAATCGTCCAAAACTCTATGAAGAGGGAAAACCTCTTGGCGATTTTATGATCGAACGCGAAGGAAATATCATTCATCTTCTCGGAATCGAATCTCCTGGCCTCACCGCTGCTCCTGCGATTGGAAAATATATTGTGCGGATGATGAGTTAACTTTCTTTTGTTGTATTGTTTTTTGATCTCAACAAATGTCACCAGACCAAAGCATTTGGAGGAACTCTTTTAAGGGATAAATGCTGACATCGTCGTATTGTGCTCGTCTTTCGCCGAGATAGACTCCGATACATTTTACTTTTGATTTCCCGACCTCCTGTTTCATGCGATGGAGTCCCTTTTGAAAATCTTTTTTCCATATTGAAGCCGACTTGCATTCGATTGCAACATATCCACGATCTGTTTCAAAAAAGAAATCGACTTCAACATCGTCATGACTTCGCCAAAAAGTGAGGGGATAATTGAGTCCCGAATATGAAAAATAGGAGACAAGCTCATGATGAAGCAGAGTTTCGAGAAGCGCACCGATTTCTTCCGGCAAGGGGGGATAAGGGAGTCGTCCCGAAAGAGATCGTGCAACCCCTGAATCGAAAAAATAAAACTTGGGATGTGCAATTTGTTTGGTCGCTCGCTTGAGTTTCCAGGCTTGAAGCCAAGAACCGATGAGAGTATCGACTAAAATTTCAAAAAAACCTTGCACTGTTTGCCTTGCAACTCCGGCATCGCGAGCAATATCGCTCACATTGGTCACTTGTCCATTCTGTCGTGCAGCCACTTCGAGAAAGCGGGCGAAACTTCCAATATTTCGGGTGAGAGCTTCCTCCTTGATCTCTTCCTTCAGATAAACTTCTGCATAAGAAGTTAAATAACTCTTTGGATCTTCTGCCGTGAGAGCAGTCGGAAGCATTCCATGTTCGATGGCGTGTGAAGGCTTAAAATCAAAATCAATTTCTTTTGAGGTCAGAGGAAAAAAATGAACCAGTCGTGCACGTCCAGCCAAAAGATTGGTTCCCGCTCTTTTCAATTTTCTTGCGCTTGATCCACAGAGAATAAAACGGAGCTTCTTCTCCTCCATGAGCCGATGAACTTCATTGAGAAGCTCCGGCACCTTTTGCACTTCATCGATAACGACCCATGAATCGGGAGATAAATGTTCAAGTTCGTGAAAGAGAAGGCTCGGATCTCTGGAAAGACGAAGTGCCTCTGATGTCGTAAGAAGGTTATACGTTGGCTCATGTGGGAAATGTTTGCGAATCCACGTCGATTTTCCCGTCCCTCGTGGCCCTAACAGGAGAATCGAAGTCTTGGGAGTTGTCAAAATGCGTTGAAACATCGACGGCAATTATGCCGGAAATATGCCGGAAGTAAAGCCATTTTTTAGATGTCATCCCTGCAGGGGATGTTAGGGGCTTAAACATTAAACCGAAAATGCATGATGTCGCCGTCCTGGACAATGTATTCAGCCCCTTCAATGCGAAGGCGGCCCGCTTCTTTGACTTTGGCTTCACTCCCATATTTCATCAGATCATCATACGAGAAAACTTCGGCTCGAATAAATCCTCGCTCAAAGTCAGAGTGAATCGCTCCTGCTGCTTGTGGAGCGGTTGATCCTTTTGGAATCGTCCAGGCGCGACACTCTTTTTTCCCAGCAGTAAAAAATGTCGTGAGATCTAAAAGTTTATAACCAGCGCGAATCAAGCGATGAAGTCCTGGTTCTGTGAGTCCCATCTCTGCAAGAAAATCTTTTTTCTCTTCATCCGAAAGTTCTGCTAGTTCGCTTTCAATGGAAGCGCTAATAAGCACTGCTTCCGCGCGATCGCTTTTTGCATAATCAATCACGCGTTTCATTTTTTCTGAAGGATGAGCAACATCGTTTTCATTCACATTGAGAACATAGAGAACGGGTTTTGCGGTGAGGAGATTGAGCTCGGCAAGGAGTGGACGTTCTTTTTCGTCAAGTGGTGTATGTCGTGCAGCTTTTCCTTGTTCTAAATGATTTTTTATTTTTTCAAGTGTTGAAAGTGAAGCTTGTGCTTCTTTATTTCCAATTTTTGCGAGCGACGCTGTTTTTTCAAAACGCTTGGCAAGACTTTCGAGGTCAGCAAGAATCAGTTCTGTCGTGATCACTTCAATATCGCGAATGGGATCAACACTTTCATATTGATGAACAACACTTGTCTCTTCAAAACAACGAACCACATGCGCAATCGCATCAACGCTTCGAATATTTCCTAAAAATTGATTGCCAAGACCTTCACCTTTATGGGCTCCAGCGACAAGCCCTGCAATATCGACAAATTCGACGGTTGTGGGAACAGTGCTTTTTGGTTCAAGGATTTTGCAGATATCGTCAAGACGTTTATCAGGAACAAAGGCAATCGCATTATGGGCGTCGATGGTGCAAAAAGGATAGTTTGCCGCAGGAACGCCTGCTTTTGTCATCGCGTTAAAAAGAGTCGACTTCCCGACGTTTGGGAGTCCAACAATTCCACAGTTAAATCCCATATTATTCTCGAGCTCGAAGAATGAGATAAGCAAGGTTGAGGAGCGCTGTTGCAGCGGCAGCGACATACGTGAGAGCAGCAGCATTCAAAACAGCAGCAACCCCTTTTTGCTCTGTGGGTTGAATAATTCCCGATTGAAGCAGAAATTCCTTTGCGCGACGACTTGCATCAAGCTCCACAGGGACCGTGATGAGTTGAAAGACAACCGCAATTCCAAAAAGAAGAATTCCAATTTTAACGAGTGAAAGGGCGTTCATCACAAAACCGATGAGAATCAAAAAATAGGAAATGTTACTTCCAAATGCTGCGACTGGCGTGATGAGGTTTCGAAACTTGAGAGGCGCGTAGCCTTGCGCATGTTGAATCGCATGGCCTACTTCATGAGCGGCGATAGCCTGAGCTGCAATTGAACTTCCCGTATACACATGCGGCGAGAGATGAACAGATTTCGTGCGCGGATCGTAATGATCGCTCAAATCTCCTCCATCACCTCCCATGCCGAAGCGTGCGCGGCGAGTGACGGGTCCTACATGAGCATGAATCTCTGCAGCATGCAGCATTCGCTGGGCCACTTCGGCACCTGTCAAACCACTTTCAGATGATACTTTGCGATAACGGGCAAATGCCCCTTTCACTTTCGCTGTGGCCCAAAGAGAAAGAACAAGCGAGAAGAACATGACAAATAAATAAAGCGGATCCATGTAAAACATTGTTCCTCCTTTTTTGAAACGAAGAAGATATAAGATTGAGGTCGATGTTTGTCCAGGTCGAAACTTTTTTGTCATTTGTGTGATTTTTTTGTTGCATGAAGGTGAAGAATGTAGATTATGCTTACGGAATGGCAGAACGCTTGAAGCGTCGTAAGTGGTCTTTACATATCAGGAAATTCAAAGCCCGGAGAGGTCTTACAACCCTCCGGGCTTTTTCGTTTTTTCGTTAGCAACTTATTTTACTCGTTCGCGATACGAGTATTGAGAGGAGAAATATATGACTCGGCAAATCTGTGACAGACCAGTTTCGTGGAGTTCAGATATTGTTATAACAAAAACATTAACGCCTGTTGAAGTGCAAAAACTCTGTAGCAAAACAAAAACAATCCAGAACAGTGAATTTAACTTGATCGACCCTCAACAACAGCAACTATTAATCAAATGTGGGGTAAGGGTTGTTGTGCCTTCTGCAGGCGGAGATTGGAGCTAGAATCAAAAAGGAGGAACGTATGAACCTTGATGTGAAACCAGTTTGTGATCGTATTCCAGAGGATGGGCATGGATGCGAAGCCCCATCTCCTCCTCAGCCTGATCCCGATGCACCAAAAGGTCCTCCTCCTTCACCACCGCCAGATGATTTTGGAAATCCAACAAATACGTATTCATTGATTGATCATGCAGCAAAAGAAAGAGTTCGGCATTTAGGAATTATGAACACTTCACTTTCATAAAGGAGGGTTTATGTTGGCAGCAGGAAAAGGACCTATATGTTATTATTTTACTGGCCCAGATGGTCGATATAATCCTTATTATGTTGCAGGACCACTTCCTCAAAATACAGCAGTGAAAGCGCCAAAACCAGAAGCTTCACCACCTCCAGTTCGAAAAGCAGGAACACCAGCACAAAAAAGAGATGACGTTGTTATTGTTGATGCAGAGAGCACAAAATGTGCGCGTCGTATGGGACTTAACATTTGGTGTCATTTGCCACCATTATAAAAAGGAGAGAAAAATGGCTCGTTATCATTCAGCAGATGTTGGATTCCCAGCTTGTGTAAGAGGTGACAGATCTCCGTATGTTCGACAAGAACCGCGCTCTGAAGAACCTGTGAAGAAAAAGGAGAAAGCAGAAGCAGCTCCTTCTGTACCAACACCACGAACGTGGAATGTCGCTGATGCTCAACAGTATAGACGAATAACAGGTCTTCCATTAACACGTTAGGAGGATTTATGGCGCGTGGTGTCGAAGGTTGTGCAACGCTTGTGTGGATGAATCGTTCGGGAACAATGACGCAAGAAATCCGGGAACAAAAACCTGCTCACGTGCAAACAGGAGCCAAAGCTCCTGATTCACCTCAGCCGGCAACAACGGGGTATCAAACTGTCGACCCTGGAACCCCACGTTACGTCAAACCCCGTCATTATTAAGCTGTTTGCTTTCCGTAAGCTCACTTGCTAAAGCAAAAAAATCCTATGGCAAATGAGCTTATTCTCAATGTCACCTTAAGTGAAACCCGGGTTGCTCGTCTCGAAAACGGAGTTGTCTCTGAGCTTTTCATCGAGCGCATGCGTGACGAAGGGGTTGTCGGCAATATCTACAAGGGAAAAGTTGTTCGTGTCCTTCCTGGTATGCAAGCTGCATTTGTCGATATCGGCCTTGATCGCACTGCTTTTCTTCATGCATCTGATGTCGTCGAAGATCTCTCTTATGATGAGGACGATGATGAGGCTTCTGGAAAACAGGAACGGCGCAAACCGCGAAAGGGGATTGATCGAGAGATCGAAAAGCTTTTGAAAGAAGGGGATGAAATCCTCGTTCAAGTCGAAAAAGAGGCAATGGGGACCAAAGGGGCGCGTATTACCTCGCATATTTCCCTTCCGGGCCGATTTCTTGTTTATATGCCTACGGTTCGTCATATCGGGGCATCTCGTCGTATTTCGGATATTTCCGAACGCATTCGGCTCAAAAATCTTATTCGTAAACTTCATAAAGGTTCAGGGGGATTTATTGTCCGAACAGTTTCTGAAGGAGTGACCGAAAAAGAAATTCAAGCTGACATCGATTACCTCACGACACTCTGGAAAGAGATCGAGCAAAAAGTGGCAAAAGCAAAAGAGAAAGAACTCATTCAAGCAGAGCTCGGCGTGCTTGAACGTGTTGTTCGAGATTCTTTCACCCCAGATTTAACACGGTTGGTCGTAGATGCACCGAAAGCCTATGAGCAGATCGAAGGCTTTGTGAGCACCTACATGCCTGAAGGAAAGAAGGCGTTGGAACTTTATAAAGGGAGTGAACCCATTTTCGACGCCTTCGGAATCGAGGTCGAAATTACGCGTGCGCTCGGTCAGAAAGTGTGGCTGAAAAGCGGGGGATACATCATCATCGAACAAACCGAAGCGCTCACCGCAATTGACGTCAATACCGGACGCTTTGTAGGGCGACGGGATGTGGAAGATACGATTCTCAAAACCAATCTCGAAGCGGTCAAAGAAATTGTCTATCAACTGAAACTTCGCAATATCGGTGGCATTATTATTCTCGATTTTATCGACATGGAACGAATTCAAAATCGCACTAAAGTTTATAATGCTCTCAAAGAAGCGCTGAAAGCAGACCGAGCGCGTACCACTTTAACGAAGATATCCGAACTTGGCCTTGTAGAGATGACGCGGAAACGGACGCGCGACGATTTGCGACGCCAGCTTACCAATGCATGTCCGGAATGCGATGGGAAAGGGTATCTTAAAAGTGCGACGACTGTCTGCTACGAAATCTTTCGTGAAATTCTCCGCGAAGTTGCACATTTAGAGGGGAAGCACGTCATTGTGACCTGTCATTCAAATGTGGCGAATGTTCTTTATGATGAAGAGAGGCAGCATTTAGAAGAGATCGAAAAGCAGATCAAACGTCGCATCAGCATTAAAAACATTCCAGAGTACCATTTAGAGCAATTTGAAGTTGCAGCGAAGTAAGTGCCGTGCACTTATTTGAAAAAAAAACGCATTATATTGCAGTTTTATTCATATTAAGTGCACGGCACTTAAATAAATGAATATCAGCTTGACGAAGCCTTGTGGGCTGGGCTAAGCGTACCCCTCTTTTATCATTCTAAGGAGTAACTCGTGTACGCAATTGTCAGAACAGGTGGAAAGCAATATCGTGTCAGCAAAGGGGAGCGTTTCTTTGTCGAGAAACTCGAAGGAGATGTCGGTTCCGTGGTGACGCTTGACGATATTCTTCTTATTGGCGGTAAAGGGGATGTCAAACTCGGAACACCGACAATTGCAGGAGCAGCGATCAGTGCAAAGATCGTGGATCAAGGTCGCGATAAGAAAGTGATTGTTTTTAAGAAAAAACGTCGCAAGGGATATTCAAAGAAACAGGGACATCGTCAACCTTACACTCAGCTCGAAGTGACTGAGGTCAAGGGATAAACTATGGCACATAAAAAATCACAAGGTGCTGCAAAAAACGGTCGCGATAGTCAGGGCCAACGCCGTGGTGTGAAACGTTTTGCTGGCCAATTTGTCAAAGCTGGAAATATTCTTGTTCGTCAATGTGGTACAAAAGTGCATGCAGGAAGAAATGTCGGTGAAGGAAAAGATTGGACCCTTTTTGCAAAGATCGATGGAATTGTTTCGTTTGAATGGGGCCGTCATGATCGCAAATTTGTCAGTGTCCTTCCTGCTGCTGCATAAATCACAAAGCAATGAGCTGATAAAAGGCTCTCTGAAAAGAGGGCCTTTTTTATTCGAGGAAAATGTTTTCTTATGAAATTTATTGATGAAGCCATAATTGAAGTCAAAGCGGGTGACGGTGGAGATGGATGCGCTAGTTTCCGACGGGAAAAATTTGTGCCTCGTGGTGGTCCGGATGGAGGGAATGGAGCTCACGGTGGCGATATAATTATTCGCGCCGATGAAGGACTGACGACGTTAATGGATGTTCGTTATCGTCGACGTTTCGAGGCAGAACGGGGTGGGCACGGGAAGGGTTCCCAGATGCATGGTCGAAGTGGAAAAGATCTCGTTCTTCGTTTGCCAGTTGGAACGGTTATCTCTGATGCTGACACGGAAGAAATCCTGATGGATCTTGATCATCCAAAGCAAGAGTGGATTGCGGCCAAAGGAGGAAAGGGAGGATGGGGAAATCTCCATTACGTGAGTTCTACTCATCAAGCTCCCCGAAAAACAGAAAAAGGGGTCAAAGGAGAAGAGAAACGCTTACGACTTGAACTCAAACTTCTTGCAGATGTGGGACTTGTCGGACTTCCAAATGCGGGAAAATCGACCCTCATTGCTGCGATTTCAAATGTTCGCCCGAAAATCGCCGACTATCCTTTTACCACGAAAGTTCCAAACTTAGGTGTTGTCGAATATGCTCCTGAAGCGAGTTTTGTGGTTGCTGATATGCCAGGTCTCATCGAAGGAGCAAGTGAAGGATCGGGAATGGGTTTTCAGTTTTTGCGTCATATTGAGCGGACACGCGTTCTAGTGCATCTTCTGGATCCGGTGGATCCAGCACATCTTGATCCTCTCGAAAATTATCGGATGATTCGGGAAGAACTTCGTGCTCATGGAACAGGATTAGAGCAACGAAAAGAGATCATCTGTTTGACCAAAATGGATATCACCGAAGCGCGCGAAAAAGCGGAAGAGGTAAAAGAAGAACTTGAAAGAGCGTCGCAAAATCAAGTCCTGCTTATTTCTGCAGCGAGTCGAAAAGGTTTGCAGCCCCTTTTGACCGCGATGATGCAAGCAGTAACAGCAGAAAGAGAAAAGTTGTCGAACAAGGGATAAAAGAGTAGGATAACAACCAGGAGGCAATTTTGAGAGGAGAACGGCTGGCGAAAAAAATAGCGCTGATTGCCAACGAAAAAAAAGCGCACGATATTCTTGTCCTCGATCTTCGAGGTCTTACCAGTTTTACTGATTATTTTGTTATCTGCAGCGGTATGTCGGATCGTCAAGTAGAAGCCATCGTCAATGCTATTTCCACGGAACTCAAAGAGAGAGGGTGTCCTCCGCTCGGTAAAGAGGGGGAAGAGTCGGGTCATTGGGTCCTTGTCGATTATGGTGACGTGGTGGCTCATGTCTTTCATTATGAGGAACGTGAGTTCTATCATCTTGAGCGGCTTTGGGTGGATGCGAAAAGAGTTGAGGTGGAAGAGATTTCTGCGATAGAAAAAGCTTCATGATGCGACCGCGACCTGTTGTGTTGATGATCCTCGATGGCTGGGGTTCTCGAAAAGAAAAAGAAGGAAACGCCATCCTTCTTGCGAAGACCCCTCATTGGAATTCTCTTTGGGAAAAATATCCTCATACCTTTCTCACGACCTCTGGTGAATCAGTCGGCCTTCCACCAAATACCATTGGCAACTCAGAAGTAGGTCATCTCAATATCGGAGCTGGTCGTATTGTCCAACAAGATTTAGCGCGCATCAATCACACGATTCGCGACAAAAGTTTTTTTAAAAATGAAATATTTCTTGCTGCGATGAGAGAAGTAAAAGAAAAGCGCGGAGCGCTCCATTTGATGGGACTTTGCTCAGATGTTGGTGTTCATGCTCATCTCGACCATCTCGACGCCCTCCTGCAACTTGCAAAGAACGAAGGACTTCAAAACGTGGTCATCCATGCCATTACTGATGGCCGCGATTCTTCTCCCACTTCTGGAAAAGGATATCTTGAACGTGTTGAGAAATCATGTCGCGAGATCGGAGTTGGGCGCATTGCAACAGTTTCTGGTCGCTACTATGCCATGGATCGTGACAAGCGCTGGGATCGAACCGAGAAGACATGGAAGGCTGTCGCCCTATCTCATGGTGAACACGCGGTTTCCAGCATCGAGGCTATGAATGTTGCTTATTCTCAAAAAATCACGGATGAATTTATTCTTCCAACCGTGATCGGAGAAACTTGTCCCATCAAGGATGGTGACGCAGTCACCTTTTTTAATTTTCGTTCGGATCGTGCACGACAGATCACACGTGCGCTTGCGCTCAAAGATTTTCAGGAATTTCCGCGACTTTATGTTCCTCGGTTATCTCAATTTGTCTGCATGACCGAATATGACGAGACCTTTGGTCTTCCGATTGCATTCCCCCAGGAACACTTACATGGCATTTTAGGAGAAGCGATTTCAGAAGCTCATTTCAAACAACTTCGCATTGCAGAGACCGAAAAATATGCACATGTGACTTTCTTTTTTAACGGAGGAAGGGAGAAAGCATTTCCGGGTGAAGATCGCTGCTTGATTCCGAGTCCACGCGATGTGCCGACGTATGATTTGAAACCCGAGATGAATGCTGTAGAAGTGACAACGAAACTCCTCATGCATCTTGATCAGCGCGCGTATGATGTCATCATTCTTAACTTTGCCAATCCTGATATGATCGGCCACACCGGAAATCTTACAGCCGCCATCAAAGCAGTGGAGACAGTCGACAGTGCTCTGGGAAAAATTGTGCCACGTGTTTTGGATCAGGGAGGAGTTCTTCTCATTACTTCTGACCATGGTAATTGCGAGCAAATGATTGATGACAAGGGAGGAGTGCATACAGCACATACGTTATTTCCAGTTCCATTTCTGTATGTGGCTTCGGATACATCGAAGGTTCAACTTCGAGAACAGGGAATCCTTGCCGATATTGCTCCTACGGTCCTCGAACTTTTAGAGGTTCAAAAACCTCTTCAGATGACAGGAACTTCGCTCTTTCCAACAAAATGAAAAAATTTTTCTCTCATGTTTCCTCGTCACTTCTCACATTTTTTTATCCTTCTCGATGTCCTTTGTGTGAAGCGTGGTCGCTTCATCATGATAAAGTATGTGAGACATGTGTCTCTTCTCTTCATCCTCTCCCTGCTGCATTTACTGCGCCCATATTGCATCGTGTCTGGTTTCAAGAAGCAAGGAGCGCTGTGGCGTATGAAGGGAAGTTAATCGATGCGATCTGGAATTTTAAATATCATGAACGATTTGATCTTCTTCCTTTCTTTACGCACCTTCTTTTCAAAAGTTTTCCCGAAAAAACGTATGATCTGATGCTCCCTGTTCCGTTACATCAAAAGAAACTTGCGAAAAGAGGCTTTAATCAGGCGGGAATGCTTGTGCAGTCGCTTTCTGCACGGATAGGCGTTCCGCATGATCTTTTTCTTCTCGAGCGAAGACGTGCAACAGAGACGCAAGTGAGAAAAGAGGTGAAAGAGAGAGAAGAAAATGTTCGCGATGCATTTGCGATTAAACTTTCTCAGAAAGAAAAACTTTCTCAAAAAAATGTTTTGTTGATTGATGATGTCATCACTACAGGCGCAACCGTCAATGAATGTGCAAAAGCGCTTATCAAAGGAGGGGTTCAATCGGTCGATGTCTTGACGATTGCACGACCATTATGAAAGCGTTTTTCAAAACAGATCAAGATTCGGGTGACGCCGGAGCGTGTTCCGGGAGGTCTCCGTCTTTAGCGGAGGGCCGGAACACCGCAGGCGGCAGGACCCGTATCCAATGAGCAAACGTTTTTAAAAACGCTTTTCGTAGTGATACGAGAATGCTATCTTTCAATCATGCACACTGACCCTCAAAAAGCGCTTCACTATGCCGTAAAACTCGCGAAGAAAGCGGGGAAGATTCAAATGAAGCGTTTGGGCGAGAAGCATCATATCGAATATAAAGGTGAGATCAATATTGTCACTGAAGTTGATCATGCTTGTGAAGAGCTGATTGTGAATGGCCTTAAGAAAGCGTTTCCTCATCACGATATTCTTGCAGAGGAGGGGAGAGGTGGTGGTTCTTCCTCAGAATATCGCTGGATTGTGGATCCTCTTGATGGAACCGTGAACTATGCTCACGGTTTTCTCGCTTTCTGTGTCTCCATTGCGCTTGAGATCAGAGGTGAGCTTGTGGTCGGCGTTATTTATGATCCCACTCGCGATGAATGTTTTACGGCGATCAAGGGAAAAGGAGCCTATCTCAATAAAAAGCGAATACAGGTCTCCCCTGTTTCCAAGCTGCGACAGGCTCTTTTAGCCACAGGCTTTGCCTATAATATCTATGAAAAAGAGGTCATGGATAATTTCAATCATTTTCAAAATTTTATCAAAACAGCACAAGCGGTTCGACGCCCCGGCTCCGCTGCTCTTGATCTGGCCTGGGTTGCAAGTGGAAGGCTCGATGGCTTTTGGGAATTCTTTTTGAAACCGTGGGATATGGCTGCTGGGGTGCTCATCGTTCGCGAAGCGGGTGGAACTGTCACTTCGTTTGACGGTAGCGCTTTTGACCTGTATGGTACTCGAATTCTCGCTTCAAACGGATTCATTCATGATGACATGAGAGGAATTCTCAGCGGTGATCGATCCCAATAAAAAAGAAAATGCTCCTGTGCAGTCAAGCGATGTGTGCCGACGTGCATTTGAGCTGATGCATGAGAAGCGATACGATGAAGCGGAAAAATTGCTGGTCGGAAACATGGCGAAAACCGATGATGAAAGCGCGATTGCGCTGTATCATTCGGTCTTAGGTGTGCTTTTCAAACTTCAAGGAGAATATAAAACAGCGTGGAAACATTATGAGCGTGCTGAGAAATTGCTTCCCTTAGATCCAGCACTGAAAATCATCTCTGCCCGTCTTTTGCTGGAACAATTTGCTCAGTACGATCAAGCGATTAAAAAAGCAAAAAAGGTCTTCGACCTGATTCCGAATAATCCGGTGTTTGCTCACCAAGCGCATACAACGCTTGGTCTTGCGTATTTAAAAAAAGGGGAGAAGAAAAAAGCAATTGCATCGTTACAAACTTCTGTGGGTGAAGGTTTTTATGGATTTGTCAGTGCGAAAAATATCGATTTTTCTCTTGTCGAAGCGCTGTTGAGAAAAAATATGGCTCAGAAAGAGTGTGTCTCTTTTTTTGAAAAAGCGCTTCGCTTTGCGACAAAAAATGCAGAGACAAAATATGTCGAACTTTTTCAAAAGATGATGAATGTCTTTGAACGGGACTATGGACAAACAACAGATTCCACTGATTGATACTCATGCGCATCTTACCTTTGATCAATTTCAAGGAGAGGAAGAGGCTGCTTTAACTCGAGCTTGGGATGCGGGCCTTCAGGCGATTGTGCTCATTGGGGCTGGTCGCGGAATCGAAGGAAATCGACGTGCACTGGAATTTTCCAAAACCGATTCGCGACTTTTCGTTGCGGTGGGAGTTCATCCCAACGATGTCGAGGGAATGACCGACGAATGGCTTCAAGAGATACGTTTAGCGGCTCAAGAAAAAAAAGTGGTTGCGATTGGCGAAATTGGACTCGATTATTTTCGTCAGCATGCTGCAAAAGAGAAGCAATTTTTTTGGTTTGAACGTCACATTGATCTCGCAAAAGAAGCGAATCTTCCGATCATTATTCATAATCGCGACGCTTCTGATGACACACTGCGTGTGCTTCAATATGTAAAGCCCCCTTCGAAATGCGGCGTGTTCCATGCATTTCCTGGAGATATCGCTTTTGCTCAGAAAGTTCTCGATTTGGGATTTTTTATTTCCATCACGGGTGTGGTCACGTTTAAGAACGCGCCGACTCTTCGTGATATGGTCAAGTATGTGCCGCTCGATCGCATCATGATCGAAACCGATTGTCCCTATCTTGCTCCGGAACCGCATCGCGGTCTTCGCAACGAACCTTCTTATATTCCTTTGATTGCAGAGAAGATTGCTGAAGTGAAAGGAATTTCAGTTGAAGAAGTCGCTCGTGTCACCACAGAAAATGCGAAGAATTTATTGAGCATATGAAAAAGCTTATTTTATCATTGCCTCTTCTCTTCTCTTTTTCTCTTGCACATGCTCAGCTTCATACATGTCCTTATCTTCAGAATCCATCTCCTGATGGAATGAGTATTCTGTGGTTTTCGAAAGATGCGAATCCAGGAACTCTTAAATTTTGGAGAGAAAACGAGTCAGTACAAGAGGTGGTTTCAAAACCAGTCTTAGCATCAGCATTGCTCTATTCAGAATATGAAGTCAGAAAATATTTTTCAGGAAAGCAGCCTTCGCTTCCTTACCGTCATCATGTACGGCTTACCGATTTACAACCAGATGGGCTTTATCATTATCGTGTCGAACAGGGAAAAGATGTCTTGCAGGCAACATTTCGCACTTCCCCTCTCTCAAACAGAAAAATTCGTTTTATTGTCTATGCAGATAGTGAAACAGAACCTGAATCCACTGGTATCGCTCGTTTATGGACCGATCCTTCAGGAATCAATACAGACCGTCGCTACCCTATTGATCAAACAAGAGGGTATGCTCAAAATCTTTCTGTTATGTTCCGCTCTCGTCCTGATTTTATTCTTATTGCAGGAGATCTCGTTGAAACAGGTGGCGAACAGCGTGACTGGGATGAGTTTTGGAAACATAATTGTAATCCTGAATCTTCTCGCAGTCTCGCAAGTCATATTCCGATTTTACCCGCACTTGGAAATCATGAATATTATTACGGAGAACCCCATGGGTATAGTACGCTGGGATCAAAAATGAGCATTGCGAAATATCTTACCTATTTTGAAGTTCCAAACAATCAAACTCAAGACACAAAGGATCAAGGTCATTATTATCGATTTGATTACGGTCCAGCGTCCTTTATAGTCCTCGATTCCTTTCACAATCAGCTCTACCCTTATGGTCCAGACTTTAGACCTGGTTCTCAACAGTATGAATGGTTACAAAAAGAACTCAAAGATGCTCAAGCAAATAGCGAGTTTACTTTTGTCATTTTTCACCACGCTCCCTATACTTCTGGTGTTCACGGACTTTCTTTAGGGAAGGATGCGGAACGTGAAGACACGCTTTCGAGTCGTGAGTTACAAGTGCTGACTCCCTTATTTCTTTCTTACGGCGTTGATGCTGTTTTTGGAGGCCATGATGAGATGTATGAACGTTCTGAAATAAGTGGTTTTGAAGTGATGAATAAACAGAAGCTTCCTCATACCATTCATTTTTATGATATTGGAATTGGAGGAGATGGATTGCGCGGTCCTCATCGTCACGTTCATAATCCCTATCGAAAATTTCTTGCTCACATCGATTCACCTGAAAAATGGAGAGGAACAAAATTACTGAAAGGTGGAAAACACTATGGTCACTTGCAGATTGACATTCATCCCAAACAAGATGGTTATTGGAAGGCAATCTTGACTCCTGTTTACGTACTTCCACGACCAAAACCAAAGCGATTTATTTATACCGATATCGTTACAATTCAAAAATGAGGCGGAAAAATTACTTGCTGCACTTTTATACGTCATCTAATATTTTAAAAGTGTCCTATGAAAAAAAAGACAGAAACATGGTTTAGTATGGCTCAAAGTGATCTCGATTTTGCGCGAGATATTGTGCAAAAAGGAGAGCGTCATTTCTATGCTGTGCAATTCTGTCATCAAGCAATTGAAAAAATTTTAAAAGCAATCATTCAAGAAAAAACTGAAGAAATTCCAAAACACACTCATAATTTTAAAACCTTATGCCAACAAGCAGATCTTGAAGTGCCAGAGCACATTCAGCAGTTTCTTGCGAGACTTGCTCCGCATTATATTGCTTCACGCTATCCGGAAGATATGAAAAATCTCGCAAAACAGTATCATCACGATTATGTGAGAGCTCTCTTGAAAGAGACTGAGGAGGTATTTTCATGGTTCAAACAGAAACTCAGCTGAGAAGTATAGTTGAAGAATACGTAAAGCTACTTCAAAGAGAGGGTATTACAGTGGAAAAAGTCTATCTTTATGGATCCTATGCACGTGGATCAGCTCATGCTGATAGCGATATTGATCTTGTTATCATTTCAAAAGATTTTGATGGTTACGATTCCTTAGAACTTCTCGAAATGTTGTCTCAGGTTGCATGGAAGTGTGATGCTCCTCTTGAAGTACTCGGATATACTCCCGAAGAGATTCGTAAAAATGAAGGAAAAAGTATTTTTTGGGATGAGATTCGTTCGACCGGCCGTATTTTATATGAAGCGGCCTGATTCGGTCGCACTGTCGTCGCGCATTCTATATGGAGGAAACCATGAAATGGTTTTTTATTTTCACCTTGGTTTTGGTTATTAGTGCTTGTGGTGGGCAGGTCACCAACACTCCCGGTCCCGATAAAAATGTGACCGGCGCTGGGAATCCTTGTCTTCCAGGCCAAACGTGTACGCTGATCAGTTCCTTCCATGTAGGAGTCACACATCCTGGATGGCAGCAGGGTCAGTCCCCGACTGCATTAGAGCAGCCTTCTCCAGACCCCAATGCTGAGCATCAGGAGACGCAAGTCATCTTTTTTGAAACTGAAGATCCAAATGATGCGACAAATGTTTTTATGAAATTTACCAAACTTTCTTCTCCGCCCTCATCATTAGAAGAACATCTGAAAGCTTTATTTCCAGAGAGAACTTTCTCTCCTTACAAGACTTCTCAACTTTTAGGATTTCTGTATGATGATCCTTCATCAGGCTTTCAAGGAGAAGACCGGCGTCTCTACTACTTTCTTAAGGCCGATATTTTTGTCGAAATCACCGCACATGTTTTTCCGACCGGCGAAGAAGCAGTCAAAACTTTGCTCGACAATATCCGATTTGGAAATTGAAGTTAGCGATTTTGCTCTTGCTGCATTCTCAATACTTTGGTGAGAGGAATAAAAGAACCGCCAACAAGATTGAGAACCATTAAGCGAAGCCGGCTTTCTAAAGACATAAGACCTATGCCTATTTGAAATGAACCATCGCTTAATTGGAGGGGAATAGCGTCTTCCATTCCACTGATGATAATGTTTCTCGTTGTTGGATCATAGGTAATGCTGAGCGAATTTGAAAGGAGGCTTAATTTTTGCTGATCGGTTTCACTTAAACTCGCTAACAAATCCTCTTTGGAAATTTGAACTTCCAAGGAACTAAAATTGTTATTTTCGTCATAATGAAAAAGGGGAACAACAGCTTCCTTGATATTTGGAAGCCATACTTCATCTTCAACGCTTAAGACATCGCCAGCGTATGAATAGTTAATTCCAGCATCTCTTAAAAGCCGTATCATTTCTTGAGCAGTAAGGAGCTCAGAGAGATATTTATTCTGCTCACGTGCTCTTGCCAGGGCTTCATGAAAACTTTGAGGGACCAGAGTATCAACATTTATGAGAGAAGCTTTATCATCGATTGTCGGTGTCGAAGTACGAGCAAACTTCTGAGATGGGCATTCCTTTTGAGTTCTGATTTCCAACGAAGGGCCTCCAAGCGCAAGAATATTACCAAATCGAAAGGCAAAATGGCCATCTTGATATGGCATGTTAGGGAAAACTTCTCTCCACGCACTTTCATCAAGAGAAAACGAAACGCCTTTTCGCGAAGGATAGGTTTTGCCATTTGAAAGGGAAATTTCTCCTAAAGGATTTTCAGAACAAAAAAGAATGTGCATTGTTGGTTTGGAAGTGAAACCGCCCACATTATTTCTTTTAAAGACCGGACCGACTTCAGGGTTTTCAGGTTGAACAATTCCATATCGAATACGTGCGAGGCCGCGTATCACATTGTTGTCAGCATCTGAATAGAGTGAGGCATTGTTTTTTGGACCAGCTGTTCGCGACTGCTGATCTTGTAAGCGCACTTCTATTTTTTGAATGAGCAAAGAAATCAGGGCTTCGGGATCTTTGCAGCTATTGGGCTGATAAGCTGCGACTTCATCCAAGATGAATGAAAAAGTTTCATCATTTGCAGCGATACCAAATTGATGTCGGATCTGATCCAACTCATGAGCAATTTTTTCTGCCTGAGCATGAGTTCCTGCAGAACCATAATTTAAAACTTGGCTAAGAGCAGTAAAGAGCGACTCCAGTGATGATGTGTTTCGTATTGTGGTCATCTTTATATCCTTTTTGTAATCAGCTCAGGTTTCTTATTAAATTGCGTATTCTTCTCAAATTTCCGACACGCCCTAGTCGGACAGAGGAATCGTACAAAGTCCGACGCCATTCTCTTTCTTACAAAAAGCACCTTCATTACAGTCTTTGTCTGCTTCGCAAAAATGTCCCTCTCCAATTGGTAATACAAGACAGGATTGACGACACATCCCGGGTATTTTGGATGGTATGGGCTTTCCTTCGGCATCAACGGTGCCAATGACCATTTCACAAAAATAACCTTCTGCGCATTCTTCGTCTGATTGACAAAAGTCATCGTGATGAATGGGAATGCAGATACCTGGTTTCAAGCTTAGTTTTTCTTGAAAGGCGATATCTCTATATTCACAAATATAACCTTTCTTGCACTCATCGTCAGAAACACAAAAATCGTCATGACGAGGTTCTTCACCTGGACAATATTGCAGACAAGAATGGGGCTGAGTTAAAGCTCCTGTGCCATCAGGGCATTCTCTGTATTCCATGGTACAAACAAAGTGCTCGCATTGGTTGTTCTCACTACAAAATTGATCCTCTTCGCATTCAGAGTTGAGCGTACATTGTTTTGCTTCTTTATCCAGATCGATATCAGGATCGACTTGGACATCTTCTCCAACGTTGCATCCCATGGAGATCATAAATGCGAACATCATAACGATTTGTTTTGCGTGAAGTTTTTTCATTGTCTGCTCCTTTGTTTTTTGATCATGCTAACAAAAGTATCGACCGAAGAGTATTCCGAGTTGCTAGAATAGGATAAATTTCGTATTCTTATTGAATACGACTTTAAAAATTTAATGAATAATTACAATTAGTTATAGAATATATATTTAAAAATGAAACTTTTGAGTATACTATCGGAATACAAAAAAATATTGTCATTCCCGCGAAAGCGGGAATCTCAGGAGATCCCTGCTTTCGCAGGGATGACATGCAAAACTGGATATCCTTTACTTCGTTCAGGATGACATCGAGGTTTTATGCCGGATATTTTTCAGTACCACGATTATCGTCTCTATTTAAAGGATGTGTATGAAGAGCAGAAGGTTCGGAATACACATTATTCTTTTCGTTTTATGGCAAAGCGAGCTGGGTTTTCTTCTCCAAACTTTCTTCAGCTCATTATGCAAGGGAAGCGAAATTTAAGTCACGAAAGTATTCTGAAAATTTCTCGCTTTCTGAAGCTCAATAAAGCCGAAGCTGAATTTTTTGAAAATTTGGTCCATTTCAATCAGAGTCGTACCGACGAAGAGCGCAATACGTATTATGCTCGACTCTCAGCGCAAAAACAGTATTTGGCGATTCGGAAGATTGAGAAGGTTCATTATGAATATTTTTCTCAGTGGTATCATGCTGCCATTCGTGAACTGGTGTTGCTTTCTGAATTTCAAGAAGATCCTGCGTGGATTGCGCAACAACTTCATCCTCTGAGTCCTCAAGAGGCCGCAACATCGCTCACTTTATTGCAGGAGTTAGGATTTATTGTTCGAGATAAATCTGGGAAGTTGACACAACAAGACCGATTCATTGATAGCGGTGATGACATTCTCTCTTTGGCTGTTGCCAATTATCATCGAGCGATGATTACCAAAGCTTTGGAGTCGATTGAAGGGACGTCTCCTGAGAGAAGAGAGATCAATGCGCTGACCTTTGCCGTTTCAAAAAAACGTATCCCAGAAATGAAAACCATGATTCAAGAATTTAGAAAGAAGATGGGCTCTCTGCTTGCGGAAGAAAAAAATACCGACGAAGTGTATCAGTTAAACATTCAGTTTTTTAATCTTACAAAATAAAGTGAATCCGTCGTCGCTCCCCAGAATTATGGGGAGCGACGACGTGATAAACAAAAAAGGCGCGTTCCTTAGTGTGGTCGCGCCGTTTTTGATTTTCCAAATTTTAAAAAAATATTAGCAAACCCATGTCTTCAATTGCTTACCTGGCTTGAAACGCGGAACGCGACGTGCCTTGATGTTGATAACAGCGCCGGTCTGCGGATTACGACCAGTTCGCGCTTTTCGACGGGAGACGTAGAACGTTCCAAAACCCGTGAGTGTAATCTTGTCGTTTTTACGCAAACATTTGGCGACATTATTCGTCACAGCGTTCAGAGCTTTCTCGGCCTGAGCCTTCGAAATCTTGCAATCCTTCGAGATTGTGTTGATTAATTCTGCTTTTGTCATTGAAGTCACCCCCTTTCAGATTGGATTTCAAAAAACAGTCTTTGTGCAATGCTTGGGTGATGCGTATTTCCTGTTTTTGATTTCTGCAATCTATGTGATGATATTTTTATTGTCAAACAAAATGGTGGCGCAAAAGATGATTTTGTCGTCACTTGCCACGATCTCATCATGGCAAATCACGTTGACTTTTAAAGTTGCATCTCGATAATGCCAAATCAACTGATGAGAACTTATTTCAAAATGTTTGCTGTTCGCGGGTCCTGTCACCAGCGCCGTTCCACCTCCCCGCTGACGCGGGGCACCCCTGGGATCCGGACGCTGATGCCACCCACAATCATCACCAATTTTGAAATAAGTTCTCTATGCTTTTAAGGAGTCACCATCATGGCCAGCCATTCTGCAGAAGTAATTCCAATTAATATCGAAGAGGAAATGAAAGGTTCGTACCTTGACTACGCCATGAGCGTGATCATTGGTCGGGCCCTTCCTGATGTGCGCGACGGTCTGAAGCCAGTCCATCGCCGCATTCTTTATGCGATGTTTCGTGAAGGTCTCCTTTCCAATAAAAAATTTAGTAAATGCGCCGGTGTGGTCGGTGAAGTGCTGAAAAAATACCATCCGCATGGTGATACTGCTGTCTACGATACCCTCGTTCGCATGGCTCAAGATTGGAATTTGCGTTATCCCTTAATCGATGGACAGGGGAATTTCGGTTGTTTTACGGGAGATACGCGTGTCCGATTAGCTGATGGAAGTTCAAAATCTTTTGAGGAGTTGGTAAGAGATGAAGCTGAAGGGATATCTCATTTTACCTATACCATCGGTAATAATGGAGCCATTGCTATGGTCCCAATTCAAGCTCCGCGCTTAACCAAAATAAACACTCCGATCGTCTGCGTGACACTCGACAACGGAGAAAAAATTCGTTGTACACCGGATCATCGTTTTTTACTTCGTGACAACACCTATCGAGAAGCTCGTGATTTGAAGCCAAACGATGCGTTAATGCCATTCTACAGCAGACCCTATAGTGGAAGCGATGCGAACTTGAACGAATACGAAGAAGTCTATAATCCATCTCATCATCAATGGATTTTTGCACATCGTTTAGCCGATGCGTACAACCTCAAGGCAGGTATTTATTTCAGAAACGCAGGTCGTGTTCGTCACCACAAAGATTTTCATAAATGGAATAACGATCCTCGCAATATCATCAGGATGTCATGGGCAGACCACCGTCGCCTGCATATGAAATATCTCAAGAAACTTTGGGAGGATCCACAATTCCGAAACAAAATGACGAAAGTCTTAGCAAAATTGTGGAAAGATCCGAAGTTCAGAGAGAAAACAATTGCTGCAATTGGGAACGAAAATCGGCGCCGATGGAAAGATCCAGCGTTTCAGTCGAAACAACAGAAAGCAAAGGAAGAACTGTGGAAGAACCCAGAATTTCGAGAACGAATCTTAAAAGCAGCGATGCAAAAAAACGTCCTCCTTTATGGAACCGAGAAACAGAAAGAGGTTATCACACAAGCTCAAAGAGAATGGCTCAAAGCAATGTGGCAAGATCCTAACTATATTGCGACACAACGAGATCGCATGAAGGAGATTTCCAAGGCTCTCTGGGCAAGTCCCGCGCATCGCAAAAGAATGCAGGATCTCTCTCGTCGTCGAATGCGAACGCCAGAGATGAAGAAAATGACAAGCCAATGGTCTAAAACTCAATGGCAGGACGTCCAATATAGAAAGGCACGTTCAACACAAAGTGTTCTTCAATGGAAAGATCCAAACTATTGCGAAAAATTTGAAGGTCACTTTTCATCAAACGGTCACGTGACCACGCGTGCGCGTTTTTTTTCGATTTGTATTGAAGCCATGGAATCTCCAAAAGGACTCAATGCTGAGAGTTATGAGCGAGTTCGGTCTTCAAAGAAAGCTCGCGGTGTGGTGAGATTTGAGCAAGGATTTGAACGTTACTGTAACGAGGACTGGGAGATTCTTCAGGAGGCTTGTGGCATCCGAAAAGAGCAGTGCGTTCAGACAGGTCGGTCCGCATATCTTAATCATAAGGTTGTTGTGGTGGAACCTGCGGGACGAGCAGATGTTTATGATTTAACGGTAGATGAGACGCATAATTTTGCACTCGATGCCGGTGTTTTTGTGCACAACTCGATAGACGGTGACTCTGCGGCGGCCTATCGTTATACAGAGGCGAGGCTCCGCGCTATAGCTGAAGAGCTTTTGGCAGACATTGATAAAGAGACGGTCGATTTTTCTCCTAATTTTGATGGTACCACTGAAGAACCTACTGTTCTTCCGAGCAAAATTCCAAACCTGCTCATGAACGGCTCGGACGGCATTGCCGTCGGTATGGCCACGAAGATTCCACCGCATAATTTAGGTGAAATTATCGATGGTTGTCTGGCGGTCATTCAGAATCCGAATGTGACGACCAAAGAGCTCAACAAGTTAATTCCAGGACCCGACTTCCCGACCGGAGGTTTTATTCATGGTCGTGAAGGGATTCGATCGGCGTATGATACCGGTCGTGGCATGGTGCGCATGCGCGCGCGTGCCGTGATTGAATCGATGGCCAAGGGAGACCGTGAATGCATCGTGGTGACGGAAATTCCGTTTCAAGTGAATAAAGCAAAGCTCGTGGAACGCATTGCGGAACTTGTGCGTGATGGAAAGATTGAAGGGATCAGCGATCTTCGCGATGAATCCGATCGCGATGGCATGCGCATTGTCATCGAACTCAAACGAGGAACCGTTGCTGCTGTTGTGCTTAATCAGCTCTACACGCACACGGCTATGCAGAGTTCATTCGGTGTGATCATGCTCTCGATCGTGAACGGTCAGCCAAAAGTGCTGAACCTTCGTGAGATGCTGACCTATTTTGTCGATCACCGTAAAGAAGTCGTGATTCGTCGCACAGCGTATGAACTTCGAAAAGCAGAAGAGCGCGCCCATATTTTAGCGGGCCTTAAAATTGCCGTTGAAAATATTGATGAGGTGATTGCTCTTATCAAGAAATCGAAAGAACCAGCCATTGCCAAAGTTGCTCTTATCAAAGCTTTTCAACTGAGTGAGATTCAAGCGCAAGCGGTGTTGGAGATGCGTTTACAGCGACTGACCGGTCTTGAACGCGAGAAAATCATCGCCGAATATAATGAAATGCAAGCGCTTATGAAGAAACTCAAAGAGATTTTGGGAAGTGAAAAATTAGTGATGAGCATTATCTCTGAAGAGCTTACTGAAACGAAGAAAAAATTTGGAGATGAACGCAGAACCGTGATTCAAGATAAAGTTGAAGATCTTTCGGTGGAAGATCTGATTCAAGAAGAAGAGATGGTGGTTACCGTTTCGCATCACGGTTACATTAAACGAAATCCGATCTCTCTCTATCGTGCGCAGCGTCGGGGTGGAAAGGGAAAGAAGGGGATGACCACACGAGAAGAGGATTTTGTCGAAGAACTTTTTGTGGCTTCAACCCATAATTCTGTTCTTATTTTTTCTTCTTCCGGAAAAGTTTATTGGTTGAAAGTTCATCAAATTCCTCAAGTAGGACGAGTTGCCCGTGGTCAGTCCATTACGAATCTCGTGAATATGTCAGGCGGCGAGCGTATTGCCGCTATCCTTCCAGTTCGAGCATTTGAAGAAGGGCAGCATATCATTATGGCAACCAAAAAGGGCGTGATTAAAAAGACCGATCTGATGGCTTATTCCAATCCACGCGCCGGTGGAATTATCGCGTGTACGATTGATGAGGGAGATGAGCTCATTACGTGTCATTTAACAGATGGTTCCCAGGAAATTTTCCTTGCGACGAAAAATGGCCAAGCGATTCGTTTCCCTGAAGCCGATGTTCGGCCCATGGGAAGAAGCGCTCGTGGCGTACGCGGTATTACCTTAAAGAAAAAAGATGAAGTGATTGGCATGGAAGTTCTCTCTTCAAAGGCAACAATGCTCACGGTTGCAGAAAGAGGATACGGCAAACGAAGTGAGATTAACGATTATCGCGTGCAATCGCGCGGTGGTTCAGGAATTATTAATCTCAAAGTGACTGATCGTACGGGACTTGTCATCGGTGTGAAGCAGGTGACAGAGAATGATGATATTATGCTTGTGACTGATGGCGGAAAAGTGATTCGCAGTCGTTGTAAAGAGATTTCCGTGATCGGACGTGCAACACAGGGAGTGCGACTCATCAACGTTGATCAAAATGAAAAAGTGGTTTCTGTGGCAACGCTCGCAGAAGACGATGAAGATGAGGCATCAGAATAAGAGATGAAGTATTTTCTTTTCTGCTTCTTTCTTTTTTCATGTCAAAGTAAAAGTATCGAACGTCATATCAAAGAAGCAGAGCTTTCTGTCGCTTCTGGAGATTTTGAAAAAGCGGCATCTCGCTACCACAATCTTGCTCAAGATTATGAGGAGCATCCTGAATCTGTGGCTTGGCTCATGCAATCAGCCGAACTTTTAGAGCTTCGTCTTCATGATGAAGAAGCTCTGAAGCGTTATCAACAAGTGGTCGAAAAAAATCCTTTGGGGAATTTTGGGAAAGAGGCGAGAAAACGACGCGCAGCTCTTTTCGAACGTCTTGGGCTTATTCAAGAATATCTCGAAGAATATACTCAACTTCTGAAATATTATGGAAGCGATGCTGAAGCGCCGCTCTATCGGCTTCGTATTGCGGAAGGTTTTATCATGGCGGATCAATATGAACAAGCGCGGTTAGAGTTGAAAACAATACTTTTTGATCCTGATTTTCCAAAAAATCTTCTGGAACAAGCATTTTTTGATTTAGGAGAAACTTTTTATCTGCAAGATCGATATCATGAAGCACAAAATATTTATGAAGAATTTTTAAGACGCTATCCGCTTTCAACACTTTCTGGAGAAGTTTATCTCAAACTTTCACATACCCTCGAAGTGCAAGGGTATCTCGGGGATGCCTATCGTGTTCTGCTTCTTGCTCGCGATCTCTATCCTGACCCAGCGGTGATCGAAGAACGTCTCAAACGCTTGGCCAAGCGTGCTCGCATCACGCCCTTAGGGAAGGATTAATCCTCGACAAAGGAAAAAAGATCCGCTACGACAAAAAAAAATCTTGAACAAAGGAGATGTCCATGAAGGCCGAACGTACGTTAGCCATGATTAAGCCAGATGCAGTCGAAAAGGGAGTTATTGCCGAAATTATAAAGCGCATCGAAGATGCGAATCTCAAAATTGTCGGTTTGAAAATGCATCATCTTTCGAAACAACGTGTAGAAGGATTTTATGCTGTTCATAAAACCAAACCTTTTTTTAATGCATTAACCACGTATATGGCGTCTGGTCCTTCTATCGCTCTTGTTCTCGAAGGTGAGAAAGCGATTTCCACATGGCGAACTGTCATGGGAGCTACAAATCCAGAAGAAGCTCAAGAAGGGACCATTCGTGGTGATTTCGGAACCAATATTGAACGCAATGCAGTTCACGGTTCTGATGCTTCCGATACCGCAACGTTTGAAATTTCTTATTTCTTTGATGACAGTGATCTTGTTGAATACGAATGGGTTTAGGGTTGGTGAGTATGTCTGAGCAAGAGGCTCATAAACTTCTCGACTCGTATCTTGCTTTATTTCTTCCTCTCGAAGAGGAGATGAGTCAGAAATGGTATGCCTATGCCGTTTCAGGGGATAAAGAACTTTCACAGCAAACCACCGAAGCTGAATTTCAGTTACGAAAACTCCACAGCGATAAAAAATATTTTTCAGAGTTTCGTCAGTTCTATGAAGGAAGAACCAATATAAGAGAGCGCAAGCTCCGACGAGAAATAGAGCTGGCATATTTGCGATATCTCCCCAATCAGGTTGATCCCACAAAACTCGAAAAGCTCACAATACTTGAAGGACGTTTGCGGGAACTTGCGAATGATTATCGTCCCACCGTTGAAGGAAAGAGACTTGGGCCTGACGAAGTTTCGCGCATTCTGGTTGAAAACACCGATTCTCTTTATCTTGAAAAAGTGTGGAAAGAACAGACTCGTGTGGGTGAAGTTCTCGAAGAAGATTATCGTCAAGTGGTTTCACTTCGCAACGAAATTGCTCGAGATCTCGGGTTTTCAAATTTTATTGAACTTTCTGCCGTCGCGACTGAACTTGATTTGAAACAGATCAATCGTTTTTATGATGATCTTGAAAAAAAGACGACGCAGCCATTCCAAAAGTTAAAAACGAAATTTCTCGATCCAAAATTAGCAAAGCGATATAACATAAAAACTAATGAGCTTTTCCCGTGGCACTATCAAAATCAATATTTTCAGGATGTTCCTTCTGCTGTCTTTGAAAAATTACATCTTGATGATGTGTATAAAGGAAAAGATTCTCATGTGGTCGTGGCAAAGACGTCCGATTTTTTTGCAAGTATGGGAATCGATGTTGCTTCGATCATCAAGCGTTCAAGCCTTTTTCCCAAAGAGGGGAAAAATCCACACGCTTTTGCAACGATGCTCAAGCGCGAACCTGGTTCCTCAGTGCTTTTAATGAATCTCCCGCATCCTCCAAAATCTCCAAGCGCTCGCGATGTAGCAGTTTTATTTCATGAACTCGCGCATGACATTCATTATGAAGCAGTGCTTCAGAATAAAAAACTGCCGGTTTCCTTAAAGGAACTCCCACTTCTGACAGAAGCGAATTCCATTCTTTTTGAGAGTCAAACACGCACTCCTGAATGGCTGATGAGTTTTGGGGTGAGTCGGAAAGAAGCGAATGAGATCATACAGCAAGTGAAACTTCGTCAATATGTAGAAGAACTGGTATTTCTTCGTTTTGCGTGTGTCATGCATGCTTTTGAAGCACGTTTTTATGCAGATCCTTCGCAGGATATCGGATATCTCTGGTGGGAATGTAAAGAGAGATACCAGTTCCTGAAACGCCCACAGGGCTGGAAAAATCCAGATGCGCTTGCAAAATATCATATTCCCAATGTTCCACCGCTTTATTATCCCTATTATGCGATTGGACATATTGCGAATGCAGAATTTGCGGAACTCTTTTCTCGTCGTATTGATCAAGATCCGCAAACGGCAAGTTACTATCATCAAAAAGAACTCGGAACGTGGCTCATGACCGATTTTTTAGCGCAAGGTCAATTGTATCGTTGGGATGAATATCTCGAGAAAACAACAGGGCATTCTCTTTCGCTTGATGCGTGGGAGCGATGTTATCTTCAGTCTCATGTGGAAGAGCAACTATTTCCTTTATGATCGATGCTTTTGAAAAAGAGAGATTGCTTGCGCGGAGTAAGCGAGAGATTTTTTTTGAATATGCAGTGATCACCTTTGGCAGTGTGATCTTTGCTCTTGCAGTCGTTCTTTTTCTTCTTCCCTATCAAGTGGCACCAGGTGGCGTCACGGGTGCTGCAATTATCATTCATTTTCTGACTCATTTCCCGGTTGGCGTTACCATGTTCACCATCAACATGGTTATTTTTTTGCTGGGACTCAAAACGCTCGGAGTCGATTTTACGATGAAAAGTATTTATGCCTCCGCTGTTATTTCGTTTTGTACCGATCTTTTCCATGAAGTGTGGCATCTTCAGATGCCGATTCGCGATGCGGTGTTAGCTCCTGTTTTTGGGGGAGTTGTTTTAGGTGTCGGGCTTGGACTTATCATTCGCATGGGAGGGGGGACCTCCGGTTCGAATACGCTTGCTCGTGTTATTTCTCGTTATACTAATCTCAAACAAGGCGCTGCGATTTTTGTGATCAACAGTGGAGTCATTGCCGCTGCGGGAATTATTTTTAAAAGCGCTGATCTTGCGCTCTATGGCTATGTTGCCGTGTACACCTCTTCTCTTGTCATCGATTTTATTGTTGAAGGATTTGAATATGCGCGCGGTGCTTACATCATTTCATCACGCAATATCGAAATCGCTGACATGATTGTCTATGAAATGGGGAGAGGAGTGACAACACTGAGTGGCCGAGGTTTTTATACGCAAGAAGATCGTGGCGTTCTTTTTACGGTCATGCCTCGTAAAGAGATTCATGATCTCATTACCATTGTAAAGCGCATCGATCCGAAAGCGTTTGTGATTATTATGCCTGTCCATGAAGTGCTTGGCGAAGGTTTCAAAATGCGCCGCCAAAGAGTCTAATGTCCATGCACGTTGTCAAAAAAAGAGGGGAAGGCCCTCCATGCTTTTTGCTGCATGGTGGTCCTGGATTTGACTCCTCTTACTTTGATCCTTTTTTGCAACCTCTTGAAAAAAGCCTGCGGCTTTTCTTTTTGGAGCATGATCGGGATGCTCCGGAATATACACTTGAAAATATTGTGAATGGCATTGAAAAACTTCGACGAGAGAGTGGGCATGAAAAAATATTACTTCTGGGTCATTCTGCAGGAGGACTTTTCAGCCTTTCCTATGCGATACATTTTCCTCACAATGTAATGGGACTTATTCTCGAGTCCACAGCAGCTGATAAAAGTTTTGTCAAAGAGAGCGAACAAGCGATCAAAGCATATCCCGATGCTCTTGCTGGTCTTCAGGAATATATTGCGAGTGATCGGACGGACGAAGATTATAAAAAAATGTCACTTCGTTATATTCCCTTTTCCGTGATGCCAGAGGCACAGAAATCGGCATTAGTGGTGTTTGACAACATACATTATAATGCTCGCCTTTTTGAAGAGACGAAGAAGAAGATATTGCCATACTTTTCTGCGCGAGAGCATTTACCAAAACTTACAATGCCAACCCTTGTCATCACCGGAAAACATGATCGAGTTGTTGCTCCATCATATTCACAAGAGCTTGCCGAAAAAATGCCAAACGCTGAATTTGTCATGCTCGAAAACAGTGGCCACTTCCCACATCTCGAAGAGCCAAAGAAATTTTGTGAGGTTGTAGAAGATTGGATGAACCGATATTGGCCATCTTAACTCTTGCTCCATCTGGTGTGTCCGCGCACTGGTGTGTCCGCGACTTTACTTGTTTCCTCAAAAATATTACGATGACAACCGGTGATTCTGAAAAGGAGATTTATTTATGGGTTCAAAATCCATTTTTCGATTTGCCTTTTTTATTTTTGTCTTCCTTTTCTCTTTTTCCGAAGTTTTTGCCCAAACTGCGTTTCCTTGTCCTCTGACACCTTTTGCGGGCAATGGCGGCGTGGGAAATACTGGCGATGGAGGAGCGGCAACAGCGGCGTCGCTCTCAAGGCCAGTTGAATTCACGTTCGATTCTGCAGGGAATGCCTACATTATCAGTGAGCATAAGGTGCGAAAAGTTGATCGCAATGGAAATATTTCAACCTTTGCAGGGACTGGAGTTTTCGGATTCTTTGGAGACGGAGGAGCGGCAACGCAGGCACAGCTCGATGAGCCGGTAGATATCGCGACCGACCTTCAGGGAAATGTTTATATTGCAGATAGTAAAAATGGCCGGATTCGCAAAGTCGATCTGAATGGTATCATCACCACTGTTGCAGGGAATGGGAACCAAGGGGTTGAACCACAAAATGGACTTTTAGCCACTTCCATCAAGCTCGGGGTGACTTTGCAAAACTATCAGAATCGCATGTCTGGGCTTACAGCAATCACATTGGACCGACAAGGCAACCTCTATGTCGCACTTGGAGACAATGAAACTTGCCGCATTGAAAGGTCCCAAAATATTATCAAAGTAGATACCAGTGGCCACATTACATTAATACCACTTCCTGACGATTGCCCATTCCGACTCAAAACCGACAACAATGGAAATCTCTATTATCTCGGTGAAACATCGCGCCTCGGTCACGCGTTACGCGACAGAATTTATAAAATTGATACGAACGGAAATGTTACGGTTGTGGCAGGAACTGGTATACGAGGTTCATCTGGGGACGGTGGTCTCGCAACGAGCGCCCAAATTTCGATTGATACGCGCTTTCTCTCGGGCTTGAATGGATTGGCACTCGATCTCCATGGAAATCTCTATTTTATTGAGCCGGGACCGCTCGCAGCGCGACAGAACAAACTGAGAAAAATTGATCAAGCAGGAATTATTCGTTCTTATCTCATCACAAACGATGCAGCCGGTTACCCCATTAGTCTTTCAGATATAGAATTTGATAAGGACAATATTTTTTATGGTGCTGGTATTTTTAGTATTCTCAAATGTAATTATTGTGCACAGCAAAACATCCAGATTGATGATAACAATTCCTGTACACAGGACTCCTGTATTTTCTTGGACGGCTCTATTCTCCATGATCCCATTCCCTTCAACGGTCAAACTTGTTCAGACAGTAACATCTGCGATGGAACGAGCGCTTGTTCGAATGGCCAATGCAGAAATCGTCCTCAAACGCGTCCGGCTGATGGAACGAGTTGCCCTCTTCCTGCTGATCCTTTTACAGGGCTTGTAAGGCAGGGGATTTGTCAGCGAGGACAATGCGTGCAGGGTGGCACGGTTAACTGGCCTCCTCCAAAACCACCGGTCGTGGATGCTTCTTGTTTTGAGCAGTTAAAAAAATTGCCACCAAATCCATGTGTTACAAAGAGCTGCAATGCTCTCAATAAAGTTGTCAGCTCTTACAAAGCAGATTTTACTCCTTGTGAAGAAGGAAAAGTATGTTGTTCAGGTGCGTGTCTCTTTCGAAACCAGTGTGGAGAACCCAATTAAATTTTCTCAAAAAAATTTGGATTGATTTTTTTAAGATAGGAGATTTCAGATTGAAAGAACCTTTCTGATTGTCGAAAGAGAGAAAAATACTTCTCAATCAATGGTCCATCGTTTGGAAAGAGCTGCTTTAAAGTTTTTTCTGCCTGGCCAGCTTCTTTCACGCTCATAGCGCGTGCAAGAAAGATAAGAGCTGTAAGTTTTGGCAACCTCTCTTCGCGATTGGGGATTTTTAGTTCAACGTTTTCCCTCACTTTATCGGGAGCGACACCATCGGGAAGAAGATCCTTGAGATGTCGACGAAGACCATTGGCGTAACCTCTCTTCACTTCAGATGATGCTGCTATCTGATAAAAAATGCCATCGCAGGCTTCTCTCGTATATTGTTTGATAATTTTTTGTTCCCTCTCACTCTTTGCTGCAGCAAGTATTTCTTTGAGAAGAATGCCGCCTTTGGGACTCTTCATCATTGCATCTGTATAGCTCGATGCCCCCCATTTTTGAGCAATTTTTTGCTGGAGATCATGACCTCGTTCATGCCGCACGAGCATCTGCCATTGTCGTGGAAGAGTCGCATCATCAGTCTGATCTGAAATTCTATATCCAAGACAGAGATAGACAGTCTTTCCTTTTTTTCCAAATGTCACTAAAGCAGCGGCGGTTTCACAAAGGAGTCCGTAGAAACAAGGAAGTTCTGGTTCAGAACACTCCCGACCTGTACGAGAAAAAACCTCGCTCCCCCATCTATCATCAGTAGCTACGATGGCTGCCAACTCCAGAAAGTCTTGAGAAGAAGGAGGGGACGGTGTTCGGCCGGATCTCATGACCTCTTTTTGATCCAATTTAAAAAATAATCGATCAGAGGAAGAAAGAGTTTTTATCCGATCGTAATTGCTTTGAGCCTGAGCTGACAATTCTGCTTTCGCAACTGAAACGATGGGGTATTCAATTTCACCAGCTTGAGTGCGCGGTAAAAGGCCAATCTGTCCATTATTTCCATCAAGTGAATCGATTTTGGTTAATTGTGTCAATGCTCGGATTACTTGATCGGCATCGAGGTAAAAATCACCTGAAGGTCGATTGATCTTCACGTAACCTTGGCCGTCGATTTTGTTGGGTTTGATTCCACGCAAAGCTTGATACCAGGAATCAGCCACGTCTTTATTGGTAAGGAAGATATCCATAGAATTTTTATCGTTCCTTCTTTGAAATTGTTGCTTTTCTTAAAGATTGAAAATGAATGAAGAACTGGTGAATTTTCTTGAGCGGGCGATGGGAATCGAACCCACGTCTCAAGCTTGGGAAGCTCACATTCTACCATTGAACCACGCCCGCAGAACTGTCAGAGCGTATACCAACTGGACTTTTTTGCTGCAATAGCATTTCATCTCCGTATGAAGAAACTCACCAAAATAAAATGCCCTTACTGTGGAGGAGCGACAGTGTGGGAAGAGAATCTTTATCGTCCCTTTTGCTCGGAGCGTTGTAAGCTGCTCGATCTTGGGAAATGGGCAAGTGATGAATATCGCATTGAGGGTGAAAAAACCTCAGATCCCAAAGACACAGAAGATGATGACCAATAATAATTCGAATTCTCAACAGCTGCTTCGGCTGAACTTTCTCGGGCCGCTCCGTTGCGGGTCGACCCGCAACGTTCGCTTAGCTCTCAACAATTTTAAATTTAACCCCGTTTGTGAAAATTATTTCGAGATACCCTGCGAAAGCTTCAACCTCGCGCGCTGTTGAGAAATGGTTTTTGATTAAAGTGTATGAATAAAATCAGCTAGGTGTTTTGGTGAATGGAGAATATAATCTGCTCGTGCGTCCCGTAACTTTTGTTCACTGTGAAGTCCCCAGGTTACTCCGATAGCGGTGATACCTGCGAGTTTGGCTTCTTTCATGTCTCCAATCGTATCCCCGATGTAAAATGTTCGATTTTTTTCGAGAGAAGATTTTTCAAGCAGGAAGTGAATGCGGTCAACTTTATTTGTAGCCCCATCTCCTCCAAGAATATCGGTGAAATGAGAAGTCAGCGAATGTGACGTCAATATTCTGTTGATCGTCAACGTGGTATTGGACGAAACAATGGAATTTGTTGTTTTCAGTTCAATGTTTTGAAAAAATTCAGGAATTCCCTCAAAGAGAGAGATGTGATTCGTCTCACTTGCCTTGTCCAATTCAAGAAGAATCTCGTTAATATGATGTTGATGAACACCTCGTTTTTGAAATCCATAAATAACATTCGTTTCAAAAAGAGCCTGTAAATCTTCAGGAGATTGAAGAAAATTATATTCGAGTGCGATGAGGCGATCGTAGACAAGCTGCTGATAGAGGTTCAGAGAGTCTGCGATGACGCCATCGAAATCAAAAATGAGAAGAGGTTTCTTCATGCTTGGGGGTCTACAAAGCGGGCTTTGACAAGTTTTGCAATCACTTCTTTGTTTGCAGGGGGAAATGTATATTGGGTCAGCTCTTGTGGCTTAATCCATTTCATTTGCTGTGCCTCTTGCGATTTTGGTTTTCCCTTAAGAATCGAGCAGCGATGAAATCGGATATGAACCTGTCGATCTTCATAGGTGTAATCAGCTGTCCAATCGTGAGGCCGCACAGCTACTTCAATTCCTAACTCCTCTTTTATTTCTCGCTTGATGCAATCACGCCACGACTCTTTTCCTTGTCGTTTGCCACCAGGGAATTCCCAATAGCCCTCAAGATGTTTTCCTTCGGGACGGCGTGTGATGAGAATGTTTCCATTTTTGTGAATGATCGCTGCCGCGATTTCGATTGATGGTGTACGAGAACGGGTTTCAAAACTGATGGGATACGGGTGTCGCCGAGGTCGGATCCCAGGGGCGCCCCGCGCCAGCGGGGATGTGGAACGACCGAGGTGACGGGCCCTGGAACCAATTTGTAGCGTTTTGAAATCCGTTCTCGATAAGGTTGAATACGAGCATAAGGGTCTCATCGGACAGATCAAACATGTCGGATCTTTCGCAGTACAAACAGCTGATCCAAAATCCATCATGGCTTGATGAAAGGCCCAAGATTTTTTCTTCGGCACAAAATCAGCAGCATGCTCAGCCACTTCTTTGAGAAGATTCTTTCCGGTAATCCCAAACACACGCGAGAGAACCCGACTGGTATTGGTGTCAAGCACGAGCACATCTTGTTCATATGCAAAAACTGCAATTGCACGGGCAGTGTAAGGACCAATTCCTGGAAGTGCTTCAAGGTCTTCGACCTTTTCGGGAAAGATTCCTTTATATTGTTGAACAATAACCTTTGCTGCTCGCAACATATTACGTGCACGACGGTAGTATCCGAGACCGCGCCATGCCGAGAGGACTTGTGGCCACCTTGCTTTGGCAAGTGTTTTGATATCGGGGAATTTTTGAAAGAAACGCTGATAATAATCGATGACCCGATCAACTTGGGTTTGTTGGAGCATCATTTCAGAAACCCAAATCTTGTAGGGATCACGTGTCTTGCGCCACGGAAGATTACGACCATTGGTTTCAAACCATTTTAGAAGCTGCGATGTAAATTGACGATGATTCATGCAGATGGAAAATCTTCAATATTGTTTCTCGGCATGGATCGTGATGTACATGATCGCCGTATGCGTCTGCAAGTATTTGTACAAAGCTCTGAAATCTCCTTGATAGCTCCTCCAGAATGTTTTAAGCGCTTTCAGTCTTCTTTATAGGTTGTGTGCTTGGGGCGCTTAGCTCAGCGGCAGAGCGTCTGCTTTACACGCAGAGGGTCGCAGGTTCAAATCCTGCAGCGCCCACAGAACGAAAAACATGAACGAATAAGTCGATTTTTATTGACGTTCTTCGTCGTTCGGTAAAATTTGCTACATCCAATTTTGGGGCGGTAGTTCAGCTGGTTAGAACGCATGCCTGTCACGCATGAGGTCGCGGGTTCGATCCCCGTCCGCCCCGCATCACTATGCATCATATCTCGATTCTCCACGCGATCATTCTTGGGATTATTCAAGGCGCCACCGAGTTTCTCCCCATTTCCAGTAGCGGTCATTTGGTATTAGCCCAAAATCTTTTGGGGGTTGATCTCGAAAAAGAAGCACTCCTTGCATTTGATATTGCGCTTCATTTTGGAACGCTTTTGGCGCTCCTCCTTCTCTTTCGAAAAGATCTGAAGACACTCATACAAGGAGCTTTCCAAAAAAATTCAGAAAATCCGCAGAGCGTGCCGTCAAGAAAATTACTCTGGTATCTTTTTTTGGCGACGCTCCCTGCCGTAGTGATCGGACTTGCGTTCAAAGATTTTTTTGAAGAGATGATGACCGATACGTTTTCGACGGGTGTGCAGTTTATCATCACCGGTTTTATTTTGTGGTCGACACGATATGCCCGTTTCTCTGTGCTCACAGCGACGCATATGCGATCGATGCATGCACTCATCATCGGCGTTGCTCAAGCAATAGCGATCATTCCGGCTATTTCCCGTTCGGGGACTACCATTGCAGCGGCACTTCTTCTTCGTTTCGATCGTGAATTTGCGGCTCGTTTCTCTTTTTTACTTGCGATTCCAGCTTTGGGAGGAGCGACACTTTTGAGTCTTGACAATCTTCGATATTTTTCTTCAGAAAATCTGCTCGCGACATTGATCGGAACTGTCGTTTCATTCATTGTCGCGATCGGCTGCATCAAGTGGTTGATGACGATCATCAAGAAAGGTCAGTTTTCCTGGTTTGCGATCTACTGTTGGATTATTGGTTTATGTGCAATCTTTCTTGCCTAAGAAATAATTTTAAAACAGATCAAGATTCGGGTGACGCCGGAGGTGCTTCCGGGAGGGTCTCCCGCGATAAGTGGGAGGGCCGGAACACCGCAGGCGGCAGGACCCGTATCAATGAAATGTTTTAAAATTATTTCTTAGAAGATGTGCGCCACTTCTTTAATCGTTCAGAGATTTCTTTTTCTTCCCCGTTTTCGGTCGGTTCATAATAAATGGTCCCTTGCAGTTTTTCAGGAAGATATTTTTCACCGATAACAAAATTTTCTTCATAGTCATGTGCGTATTTGTAATTCTTGCCGTAATCGAGTTCCTTCATGAGTTTTGTCGGAGCGTTGCGAATATGTTTTGGTGTTTGCAGCACTCCGTGCTTTTCTATATCTGTTTTTGCTTTCTTGTATGCCATATAACTCGCATTCGATTTGGGAGCGCTTGCGAGATAGGTCGCGCACTGCGCGAGCGGAATCCATCCTTCAGGCATGCCGACAAAATCAAACGCTTGCATGCAGCTGATCGCCACTTGCACTGCTTGCGAATCAGCGTTGCCGATATCTTCTGATGCAAAGATCACCATGCGGCGAGCGCAAAAGAGAGGCTCTTCGCCGGCCTCTAACATGCGTGCGAGATAGTAGATAGCAGCGTCAGGATCAGAACCGCGCATACTTTTGATGAATGCGCTGATGACATTGTAATGTTCTTCTCCTTTTTTGTCGTAAAACAGACTTTTTTTCTGCAGCGCTGCTTCGACATGGTTCAGGTTTATGCAAAAACCAATTTCAAAACGATCCGCAGATACGGGTCCTGTCACCTCCGTCGTTTCACCTCCCCGCTGGCGCGGGGCGCCCCTGGGATCCGACGTCGGTGCCACCCGTACGCCATCTGTTTTGAAATGTGTTTTGACAAGGTCAGCAGCAATTTCCAATGTATTCAACGCCCGACGTGCATCACCATCAGCGCTTGCGCATAAAAAGTTGAGAGCATCATCGTTCATAGTCAGATGAAATTTCCCAAGTCCTTTTTCTTCATCCTGTAAGGCTTTCAACACAACTTTTTTGAGATCACCATGTGAGAGAGGTTCAATCACATAAACTTTGGTTCGAGAAAGAAGCGCGCCGATGACTTCAAACGAAGGGTTTTCCGTAGTTGAACCGATGATCGTAATCGTGCCGTCTTCAACGTGCGGCAGAAGTGCGTCCTGCTGCGCTTTATTCCAGCGATGAATTTCATCAATGAAAAGAAGACTTCGCTGACCGTTAAATTTTCGGGCTGTGTTTGCCTCTTCGATAATGTCGCGAAGTTCTTTGACGCCAGAAAGAACTGCAGAGAGTTGAAAAAATTTTGCTTTCGTGTGATGCGCGATAATTCGTGCGAGCGTGGTTTTCCCCGTTCCCGGAGGTCCCCAGAAGATGATCGAGGGGAGGGTGTCAGCTTCGATGAGAGACGTAAGAGGTTTCCCTTTGCCGATGAGATGCGTCTGGCCGACAACGTCTTCAAGTATTTTGGGCCGCATCCGCTCTGCGAGGGGAGCATGAGTGCGCGCGATCTGATCAAAAAGAGTGGCCATAGCTTCATGAATCATGTTTTTCGTTCACAGTTCAAGGGGAAAGATAAGGGCTTACTCATCCTTCGACAAGCTCAGGATGAACAAAAGACGACCAATAAGTGTCTGACACTTTCTGGTCACAGGAAAGATCGACGCAACCTTTTTGGAGAGAGGCCGATAGAGAGAAAGCCCTTGATAAGGAGATGATATGTCTGAAAAATGCCAACTAACTCAAAATACACTGAATGTGAGGACGTTACGCGAATGTACCGAAAAAGTTGTACCTTATCAGAAACTTCGGGACCTTGCGACAGCACTTCTGGATGCGACGAAATCTTATGACATTGATGAAGATGGGATTTTTAAAGCAGGATTTGAATTACGAAGGCTGGCTCAGGGTGTTGGAACCTATGTTCTGCCAACACTTCAAGGCGATACTATTTATGATCCAAACTTGAGCGATTTTCGAAGGAAGTATCTCACACAACAAGTGTTCGAAATACTTCGAGATCGTCTCGATGGTGAGCTCAACGAGCAATATTATGATCGGTATGGTACGGTAACTCCGAATTTTGCTTTTGCTTCAGGATTTGAGCGCGATCTTGATCCAGATTTTTATCTTCAAGAAGACCCCGATAATCTCAGAAACGCATTAGCTTTCTCCTGGGATGAGAGATTTTATCTTCCAGTTACACTTTCTCTGCTCATGAAAAATCTTTCTGGCGAAGAATACGATCTCGCCACTGCACTCTTTGGTTATGATCAAGAACAGCGCCCATGGACTGCAGATGGTTGGATACGTGGCATGGACTGGATGATCGATAAAGTCAGTGGTATCGGTTTCATTTTCGGAACAACCTCGATGGCAGCAATAGGTTTTATGAACTCTTTCGTGGCAGAGGCAGCTCAAATCCCAACGGTGGTTGTGGCCGCACCAGCTTTGGCTACTCCCATCGCTTATGGTTTGTATGTTGCTGGCGCCTTTGTGGGTGGAGTTGGCATTGGCCTTATGGGTCACGGCGTTGTTTACCTTGTTGCTAAACCTCTGACCTCCGTTGACGAAGAGACCAGGCATGCATACCTGGAAGTAACGAAGTAACAGAGCACGTATCCCGTTCATGCTGAGCTAGTCGAAGCATGAGTCACCCTTCGACAAGCTCAGGGCGAGCGAGACAACGCCTCCGAGAGACTTTTTAATCAACACCTAGACAAGCCCTATTCAAGCATGTAAATCATCTTCATGCTTCTCTCCCTCCAGATTCAACACTTTGCCATCATTGATGAACTCGAAGTGGAGTTTGGTTCAGGTCTCAACGTCATGACCGGTGAAACAGGAGCCGGAAAGACGATCATCCTTCAAGCTCTCGATCTTCTTCTTGGCGCTCGTGCTTCGAATGATCTCATCCGCTCTGGAGAGACTTCCGCTTCTGTCACTGCTCGTTTTCTTTTCAAAAAAGAGATGACAGAAGTAAAACGGTTGCTTGAAGAAGTTGGAATCGATATCGATGAAGAGATTATTCTTCATCGGACGATAACGACAAATGGAAAAGGAAAAATTTCGATCAACGGAATTCCAGTTCCCCAACAATTTTTAAAAAGTGTCGGCGCATATCTCGTCGATATCTCCAGTCAACATGAACATCAACTGTTGCTCGATCCATCGCATCACGTGACGATTCTCGATCAACACGGAAATCTTCTGAATGACGTCAGTTCATATCAACAAATGTTTCAACACTATCACAGATTGCGTCATGAATTGGAAACGCTGCAAGCGCGAGAAAAAGCAGCCAAAGAACAATACGACTTTCTTCTCTTTCAATATCAAGAGTTGCGAGACGCACATTTGAAAGAAGAAGAGGAAGAACAATTAGAAGCAGAACGGAATCGTTCCAAACATGGAGTAAAACTCAAAGTACAAATGCAAGAGATTCTCCAATTGCTTGGAGATCGTGAGACTAAAAGTTCCTCTCTTTTACAACAAGCAGCACAGTTTGATTTAACTCTTCTTCCTTTTTCGGAAACGCTTGTTCGATGTGAAACAGAAATCAGTGAAGTGGAACGCGATCTTCAGCGCTATGCACAACAGATGGATGTCGATCCCGATCGACTCGAAACCATTGAAGATCGACTTCATCTTCTTCGATCCCTCAAAAAGAAGCATGGGGGCTCGATTGAGGCGTGTTTACAGAAACAGAAACGGCTCGAAGAAGAATTGGAACTGGTAGAAAAAGGGGAAGCCTTGACCGAAGCAAAAGAAGAGGAAGTTGCGCTGTCACAAAAACAGATGACAGGACAAGCGCAACTTTTGGCGACAAAACGTCGCAAAGCAGGAGTAAAACTTTCAACCGAAATCACCAAAGAACTTTCCGAACTCGGAATGAAAAAAGCAACGTTTCAAGTTTCTTTTAGCGCTCGTGAAGAAAAAGAATGGAATCTTTATGGTTCAGAAGAGATTCAGTTTTTATTTTCTCCCAATAATGGTGAGCCGCTTCGTCCACTTGCAAAAATTGCGTCAGGGGGAGAACTTTCTCGCATTCTGCTTGCCGTGAAAACGATTCTTTCTGATCGAGCTCTTCCTTCCACTTCTGTTTTTGACGAAGTCGATGCTGGGATCGGTGGAGCCATTGCTGAAGTGATCGGGAAAAAACTTCGCGAAGTCGCAAAATTGCGTCAGGTGATTTGTATTACACATCTTCCTCAAGTTGCTGCGTGGGGTCAGCACCATTTTCGTATCGCAAAGAGGGCTCTTTCAGGAAGAACCGTGACGAACATGCAGATACTTGAGAACCACGAGCGACTCGAAGAAATTGCCCGTATGTTGGCTGGAGTCGAAGTGACAGAAATTGCCAGAAGGCATGCTGAAGAACTCCTTAAAGGACCACTTTAAAGAGGGAGAAAGAATTTTTTCTTTGCAAAACGGGTAGTTCAACTTATCATGTCATAATGTCCGTTCGGGTTCCCGTTCATGTTGATCGAGGCGAAGGAGAGGGGATGCAAGTCGAAATTTATGGTCTTACGGATGTGGGGAAGCGCCGTGAGAAGAACGAAGACAGTTTCCTTATTAATCCTGCGTTAAAATTATGCATGGTTGCAGATGGAATGGGTGGCCATCTGGGGGGTGAACGTGCGAGCAAAATTGCCGTGCATACAGTCGAAGAAGTGCTTGTGGAATTAGAAAAAGATCCTGAAACTACGCTTGAAGAGGGAGCGGACATTGTACCTTCTGATTATAAAAGTTATCTTCAATATGCGATCTCGATTGCCAGTAATCATATCTATGAAGAATCGACAAAAGAACTGAAACTTAAAGGAATGGGGACGACAAGTGTCGTGCTTCTTTTTCGCGATAACGCTGCCTATGTTGCGAATGTCGGTGACTCAAGGGCCTATCTCGTGAGTGACGGCAAGATCGCGCAAATAACGAAAGATCATTCTCTTGTTGGGGAACAGCTTCGAGCCGGATTTTTAACTGAGGATGATGCAAAACAACATCGTCTCAAAAATGTGATTACACGCTCCGTCGGTTTTCAAGAGACCGTCGTGGCAGATATTGAAGTTCGTGATGTGCAAGTTGGAGATATTTTTCTTCTCTGCTCGGATGGACTTTCCAATCTCATTGAGTCTCATGAAATCCGCGACGTGGTGGCGAACAATGCCTTAGAAGATGCTTGTAAGCGTCTTATCGATCTTGCGAATGAACGTGGCGGTGATGACAATATTACCGTTGTGCTTGCCTCTATTCTTTCCCTTGATGATGATCTTCAAGATGATCTTGCCGATGAAAGTACGCTCGATATCAGTTAACTCGTATTTGTCATCCCCGTGAAAACGGGGATCCCACAAAAAATATTGGAGATTCCCGCTTTCGCGAGAATGACACTAAAGTTGACAGTTCGGGAAGAACTGACTACTGCCGATCTGTATGAAATCAGGCGAAGCCTATAATATCGTTGTTGTTCCGAAGAAGAGTTCTACCATTCGTCGTTTTCAATTTTCGAAACGAAGTTTTTGGTGTGCCGGGGCTCTTCTCTCTACTGCTTTCGTCCTTTTTATCGGTGCTGTGATGGCAGCGTGGACCTATTGGACGGCCTATCAAAAAGTCGAAAAAATTCGTCAAGAGGCTTCTCTTTTTCAGAGAGAACGCGCTTCTCTCATTTCAAAAATTCAGCAACTTGATGCGTCGGTATCGCGTGTTTCGCGTTTAGCGGCAGAACTTCAAGAAAAGCAGGCTCTCAAAACTGAACGATCAGGCAAGGGTCCAATTGAGAAAGAGAATATTTTTGACTCGCATCTTCGTTGGAGAAGGCCTCTGGATGTTTCGTCTCGGCGCAATGTCAATGAGTTAGCCGAAGAACTTGCTGAAAATATTCATTCCGTTGAAGAAAATCTTAATAATGCCTTCCTTTATCGAGAAGATCAGCTCTATCTTTGGTCTTCACTTCCGGCTTTGTGGCCAGCTCGTGGTTGGATTAGTTCTGAGTTTGGTGATTCGCGTCGTTTTCATGGCACACATCGTTGGCATCAAGGGGTTGATATTGCGAGCCCGCACGGTGCACCTATTTTAGCTTCAGGAGATGGGGAAGTCATTTCAGTCGGATATCAAAGTGGATACGGCAAGATGGTCATCATTGATCATGGATATGGCATTACCAGTGTTTATGGTCACTGCTCGGAAGTGTTTGTGAAAGAAGGAACGCATATCAAGCGTGGTGGCACGATTGGTCGCGTGGGAAATACAGGACGAAGTACCGGACCTCATCTTCATTACGAAATTCGTCTCGATGGTGTGGCGGTGAATCCAGTTCAATATATTGTCGATCAATCCTAATTTTTTCTGAAGGTCATTTTTTCATGATTACAATTCTTCTTAAAAAAATTTTTGGAACAAAAAATGAGCGCGAGCTTAAAACCATCCAACCGCTTGTGGCACGCATCAATGAATTTGAAGCTTCGCTAGTTTCTCTTTCTGATCAAGATCTCGCAGCAAAGACTCCATTTTTTCGTGAACGACTCGAAAAGGGCGAAACCCTGGAAGGGCTTTTGCCAGAAGCTTTTGCGGTCGTTCGCGAAGCCTCAAAGCGTGTGCTCGGCATGCGTCATTTTGACGTTCAGCTCATTGGTGGAGTGGTTCTTCATCGCGGTCAGATCGCAGAGATGAAAACCGGTGAAGGAAAAACGCTTGTCGCTACTCTTCCGGTTTATCTCAATGCTCTTGAAGAGAAGGGTGTTCATGTTGTGACGGTGAATGATTATCTCGCCCGTCGCGACGCAGAATGGATGGGAAGAGTTTATACATTTTTGGGTCTTCGTGTGGGAACGATTGTGCACGGTCTCAATGATAAGGAGAGACAGTGGGCGTATAACGCTGACGTCACGTATGGAACGAATAATGAATTTGGTTTCGATTATTTGCGTGACAACATGAAGTTTGAATCATCGCAGTTTGTTCAGCGGCCACTTCATTTTTGTATCGTTGATGAAGTTGACTCTATCTTAATTGATGAAGCAAGAACTCCACTTATTATTTCTGGTCAGGCAGAGCAGTCCACACAGCTCTATTATGTGATCAATGGAATTATTCCGTATCTCAAAAAAGAAAAACATTTCACGATCGATGAAAAAGCGAAATCAGTGATGCTCACGGAAGAAGGTGTGGCAGAAGTTGAAGGTCGATTAAATCTTCAAAATCTTTACGATCCTCAAAATATTCATTTTCTCCATCATGTGAATCAAGCGTTGCGTGCACATGTTCTTTTTACCTCTGATGTTGATTACGTCGTCAAAGACGGAGAAGTGCTCATTGTCGATGAGTTTACCGGAAGACTCATGCCCGGAAGACGATGGAGCGATGGTTTGCATCAAGCGGTGGAAGCAAAAGAGAATGTGCGTATTGAAAATGAAAATCAGACACTCGCGACCATTACGTTTCAGAATTATTTTCGCATGTACAAAAAACTTTCTGGCATGACCGGAACGGCGGATACAGAAGCGGAAGAATTTGCGAAAATTTATAATCTCGATGTGCGTGTGATTCCGACACATCACGATATGATTCGAGAAGATAAAGCAGATATTATTTATAAAACTGAAGCTGCGAAGTTCAATGCTATTGTCGAACAAGTTCGTCAGTCTCATGCAACCCATCAACCAGTTCTGGTAGGTACGATCTCCATCGAAAAGTCAGAACGTCTTTCGCAACTCATCGATCGATTTGGAATTCCTCATCATGTTCTCAATGCCAAACAACATGCACGCGAAGCAGAAATTGTGGCTCAAGCAGGCCGAAAAGGGGCGGTGACCATTGCGACGAACATGGCCGGCCGTGGAACCGATATTCTGCTTGGAGGCAATCCAGAATTTCTGGCGCGCGCCAAAGTGGGAAGCGAAGCAACGGAAGAGAGTTATCAAAATACCTTGCCGCATTTTCGAACGTTGTGCGCGCAAGAAAAAGAAGAGGTTTTAAAAGCTGGAGGTTTGCTCATTATTGGTACGGAACGACATGAGAGCCGTCGCATTGATAATCAGCTTCGAGGTCGATCGGGACGTCAAGGTGATCCGGGCCGTTCTCAGTTCTATCTCTCTCTTCAAGATGATCTTTTGCGTATCTTTGGTGGTGAAAAAATTTCTGGTCTGATGGAACGCATGGGCATGCAAGAAAACGAGGAGATTCAACATCCATGGCTCTCTCGTGCGATTGCAAATGCTCAACGAAAAGTTGAAGCGCATAATTTTCAAATTCGAAAAAATCTTTTGGAATTTGACGACGTTATGAATCAACAACGGACGACGGTGTATCGACGTCGTCGTGAAATTTTAGAAGGAAAAGAAAATCGAAATCTTTTCTTCGATATGATTGATGAAAGTATCACTGCCATCATTGAAGAATGTGTTCCGGATCGTCTTGACGAAACTTTTGATCCTCAATTGCTCGAAGAACGCGTTACCGCGCGATTTAATATGCCCTTTGTTTTTCGTGAGATTCCCGCAGAAAAACGAACCCAAGATGCTATTGGCTCTGCGCTCTATGAGCGAGTGATTGCGCATTATGAAGAACGAGAAAAACAAAATGGACTTCAGGTCATGCGTCATATTGAGCGCATTTTAATGCTTCAAACGCTCGATGGACTTTGGAAAGATCATCTTTTGCAAATGGACCATCTCAAAGAAGGGATTGGACTTCGGGGGTATGGTCAAAAAGATCCACTCTTAGAATATAAAAAGGAAGGATTTTTTCTCTTTCGCGAAATGATGCGTCGTTTGACGAGTGATGTGGTGGAAAAACTTTTCCGTGTTCAAGTGACCAGTGAAGAGAGCGTTGCCCGAGCCGAAGCACAAACGAGACAAGCGGCTTCTCAAAACGTCCAATATGGAGCCCCTTCAGCTTTTGCTGCTGGTGGTGGGCTGTCTCAACCTTCTCCGTCGGGCTCTTCCAAAGTGGGCCGTAATGACCCCTGTCCGTGCGGAAGTGGGAAAAAGTACAAAAGATGTCATGGAGTTTAGATGTAATGTCATCCTCGCGAAAGCGGGGATCTCCGGAGATTCCCGCTTACTACATGCGGGAATGACAGTTTTCTTTGGTCAATGGTCAAGATTTTGCACGTTGGCGATTTTGCCTCTCTTATGCTAAACTAGCAACCTCTTATGGCGAATGAAGATCAACAAGGTTCACGCTCCCTGACCTATACCAACATTAATGAATTGATTACGAAATATAGCGACGTTTTTATCGCTGTCTTCGTGATCCTTGTCATTGGGATGATTGTCATCCCGCTTCCGACATGGCTCCTCGACATCCTTCTGACCATTCAAATTACGCTCGGTATTATCATTCTTCTCTCTGCTCTCTATATTTCAGATGCTCTGAAGATTGCCTCTTTCCCCACGATTCTTCTTCTGTCGACCCTCTATCGATTGGCCCTTAATATTTCTACGACACGACTTATTCTTGCCGACGGAAATGCAGGAGAGGTGGTGCGAGCTTTCGGAACATTTGTGGTTCAGGGAAATTATGTGGTCGGAGGTATTCTCTTTATCATTATTACGCTCATTAACTTTATCGTTATTGCAAAGGGAGCAGAGCGAGTTTCAGAAGTGGCAGCGCGATTTACGCTTGATGCACTTCCTGGAAAACAGATGTCCATTGATGCTGACCTCCGTGCTGGAATTATTAACATGGAACAAGCCATGGAGCGTCGTCAGACACTGCAACGCGAAAGTCAGTTGTATGGTGCGATGGACGGTTCCATGAAATTTGTCAAAGGAGACGCGATTGCCGGAATGATCGTGATCCTCGTGAATATCATCGGCGGTTTTATTGTTGGTGTCGCACAACGCGGCCTTCCTTTTATAGAAGCGCTTCAGCTCTATTCATTACTCACCATTGGTGATGGTTTGGTGCAACAGATTCCGGCTCTGATTATTTCAGTTGCTGCGGGTATCGTTGTGACGCGCGTGGCATCAGAGAGTGAAGGATCAAATCTGGGTCGCGATATTATCACCCAACTTTCTGCGTATCCAAAAGCTCTCATTATTGCTTCTGTTATTCTGGGACTTATGGCGGCCGTACCAGGGCTGCCTAAAATTCCATTCGTTCTTTTAGGTTTGGTGGTTGGCGGCGTTGCCTTTTTCCTCATCCGCTCACGTGAGAAAGTGGTGCAAGAAATTGCCGAAGCGCCAAAACAAGACGCCGTCAAAAAGGCAGTCAAAAAACACGGAGATGTTTTACCCTTTATCATGCCGAGTCCTATTTCTCTTGAAGTTGGAAGTTCTATAATTCCTTTTGTCGATGATAAACAAGACGGTGGTCGCTTCATTAATGAGTTGATTCCACTTCTGCGTCATGGACTTTATTATGAACTCGGCGTGAATTTCCCTGGCATTCAAGTGCGTGGACAGACCGTCGATATGGATACAGAAACTTATGTCATTAATATTAATGAAGTCCCTGTTGCTCAGGGAAAAATTATCAAAGGACATATCCTCGTTGGCGAGCCCCTTGAACAGTTGAAACTTTTTAATATTACCGGGACTGAAACCATTCATCCGATTGATGGCTCAGTGGTAACGTGGATTTCGGATGAATATAAAGATGTCGCCACGCAGGCCGGTTTTCGTATGTGGGATATTGCGGAATATCTCATTCTTCATCTCTCCTACGTTCTTCGAAAACATTCACACGAATTTTTAGGTCTTCAGGAAGTGCAAACCATGCTGACGGAACTTGAGAAAACACATCCAGCTCTGGTGAAAGAACTGATTCCGAAAGTCATTACGCTCATGCAACTGAGCGAAATTTTTCAGCGATTGGTGCAAGAAGATATCGCGATTCGCGATTTGAAAAATATTTTCTCAACGCTTGCGCAATGGGGTGAGATTGAACGTGATACGTTAACGCTGACAGAACATGTGCGGGCGGGACTCAAGCGCTACATTACGCATAAATATGCTGGGCCAGGAAATACGCTTGCTGTCTATCTTCTCGATTCGCAAATTGAAGATCTGGTGAAAAATGCGATTCGCAAAACCGAGAAGGGGAATTATTTGGCCCTTGAACCAGAAATTACGCAGGAATTTGTAGAAGCCGTGGGGAAAGAGATTGCGAGTCATCCATTCCCGCCCGGAGCTCGTCCTCCGGTTATTCTTACGACAGCCGAAGTTCGTCGATATTTCCGAAAAATTGTGGAACTCGAATTCCCTCAACTTTCCGTTCTCTCCTATCAAGAACTCGCTGAAAACTTACGCATTCAACCGATCGCACGCGTGAGTCTACCTGAACATGTGCTGCAAAAAGTGAGTGCGTAACTGAAGCGATTTTTAACGAATTGTAAAAAAACGCTCCAGTTTCTTTTTTGACCTCGTTGATTTTTCAGCGAATTTTTTGGCATATCATCTGCATTCCTCTCATTGACACTCACAAGGAGGAATGCGATGGATCTGAAGAAAGAAATCAAACAGGAAATCATGAAAGATATGGAACATCTGGTTGGTATCATCACAGAAGCGCTCGATCAGAAGATCGGTATTCTGGCTGAAGCAATGAATGCTGGTTTCGAGAGAATGGATCGAAAACTGGATGATGTTGAAAAACGCCTCACTGCTCGCATTGAACTCAATGAAAAAGCATTGGGGTTTGTTCATGAAAAACTCGATGGAAAAATCCAGAAGCTTGATGGTGATATTCGTGAGCTTGCTTCACAAGTTCGTGAAAACCGTGCTGGCATTTGTCGTCTTGAATTGCGATTCGATGAGTTTGATCTTCGATTTACCGATCATGATCGAAGAATGACGAAACTTGAGCAGAATTATTCACATCGTGAATGATTATCATTCATAACTTGAATAACTGTTCAAAATCTAACTCTCTGACAGGTAAGCCACTGGTTTGACCAGTGAGACTTTCAAGGTTTGACAGTTGGATTCAGTATGACAGAGCCTCCGATGGGCTTGG
>MGRM01000015.1 GCA_001798185.1 Deltaproteobacteria bacterium RIFCSPHIGHO2_02_FULL_44_16
GTAAAATACTTTCGCTCTGCGAAAGGCCAAGCCGTTTTGCCCTACCATTACTAAAAAAGTAAAATGCCGAAACCTCAATTTGCTCGCTTTGCGGCATTCTTAATGTAGCCGCCAACGGCGGCTTTCATAAGGGTTAACTTTATCAATAAATCGTGATACTATGAAATTATGGCAATTACGCAATTGACTCAAAGACAATTTAAATCATTGATCAGAGAAAGCGTTAAAGAGGCGCTTGGGGTTGAATTAACTAAAATGAGAGCTGCGTTGTTGCCATTTGTGTCAGAAAAAGAACAAAGGGATGTCGTCCGGCTTTACAGGAAACCCTCACGCAAAATAGTAAGCACTTACTACGTTAAAATATGAACTGGATTTTTGAATTAACCCGAGAAGTAGAGAAATTTTTAGAGCATAACCGTGTTAGTCGTGAAGAAGTTTTTCAACTGATTCGATCGGTTCTGGCTAAATTTAGGGGAGAAGACGTAAATATTGATGTTAAAAAATTGAAGGGAAAATGGCTTGGATTCCATCGAATCCGAAGAGGCGATTTGCGTGTCATCGCCTCTTTTGATTTTGATAAATCGCGCGTTTACGTTGAAGTGATAGATTGGCGCGGCAGTGTATATAAATAAATCATGAATTCTGAAACAAAAACCTGTCAAAATTGTAAAAGCGGGTTCACTATTGAACCGGAAGATTTTGCATTTTATGAGAAAATCTCCGTCCCCCCGCCGACGTTTTGTCCAGAGTGCCGTTATGTTCGTCGACTGCTTGATCGGAATGAGTGGACATTTTATCGGAGAAAGTGTGATGCCACCGGTCAAAATATTATCTCTATTTATAAATCCGAGTCGCCATTTCCGGTTTATAAGCAGGAGGCCTGGTGGTCCGATAAATGGGATCCGATGAATTATGGACGGGACATAGATTTTTCCCGCCCGTTTTTCGAACAATTTAACGAACTCTCTCTTAAGGTGCCGCACCTTGCTATAGTGAACTCTAAAAGCGTTAACTCTGAATACACCAATCAATCAGAAGAAAATAAAGATTGTTATATGCTCGCGGCTTGCGGTAAGAATGAAAAATGTATGTATAGCAATTGGCTGCAGGACAGTAATTATTTTGTGGGAGATTCTTATTGCATGGAGAAATGCGAGTTATGTTATGAGTGCTTAAATTGTACGCGCTGTTATTCTTCCACCCACCTTCATGATTCTACGGATTGCATATCCAGTCATTTTTCAATAGATCTGCGGGGATGTTCAAATTGTTTCGGTTGTGTCGGGCTTCGCAGCAAGAGCCACTGTTTTTTTAATAAACAGCTCTCAAAAGAAGAGTATGGAAAAGCAGTCGCGAAATTTTTAGACACCCGCGATGGGATTGAAAAGGCCCGCGAACGGTTCCAAAAATTCTCAATTATGTTTCCGCGCAAGTTTTATCACGGCGTAAAAAACATCGGGGCATTTTTCGGGGATTATTTGGAAAATACCAAGAATACGGTAAAAAGTTTTAATTGCAGGCACGATGAGAATGTCGCTTATTCCCAAGACGCATGGTATTCGAAAGATTCTATGGATGTAACAGAAATATGGTCTGAGCTTTCGTATGAATGTCAGGGCTGCGCTACCATTTCGCGCAGTATCGCCATGCGAAGCTCTTGGGACGTGTTTGACTCTTATTATAGTAATATGTGTTTCGGGTCATCTAACCTTTTCGGGTGTATCGGGCTTCGACAGAAACACTATTGTATCTTAAACAGACAGTATTCAAAAGAAGATTATGAAGCATTAAAGGGGAAATTAATTGAGCACATGAAGCAAATCGGCGAATGGGGAGAATATTTTCCCGCCTCAATTTCTCCGTTTGCATATAATGAATCAACGGCGCAGGATTATTTTCCTCTTTCCAGGGGCGAGGCCATTGCGAAAGGGTATACGTGGTACGACCATCCGCTTCGGGATTATAAACCAACCGTGGAATCCCAAAATCTTCCGCTGACCATAGCTGGGGTTTCAGACAGTATTTTAAAAGAAGTCATCCAATGCGATTCGCAGACAAGTGAAGAGAAAAAGAAAAAACATCTTGGGTGTACGACGGCGTTTCAAATTATTCCGATGGAACTTGAGTTTTATCGGAAAATGAATTTACCCCTGCCGCAAAAATGTTTCCCGTGCCGGAGACAGGATCGTTTTACTCTGCGTAATCCTCGAAAGCTATGGAATCGTCAATGCGCTTGTGTGGGTAAGATTTCTATTAATGGGGTATATCAAAACACCACGTCTCATTCCCACGGACCAAGTCCATGCCCCAATGAGTTTGAGACAAGTTACGCGCCAAAAAGGCCGGAGATAGTTTACTGCGAGCAGTGTTATAATAGTGAAATCGTATAAATGTGTCTTATATCCGCGGTCGCGGTTAAGATGCACATTTAATGAATTGTATAAAAAATAAGCAGGGTAAATCTGCTTATTGTGTCAAGAAAATTTCAGCATAAGTGCAAGGGTAATAGCAATCATTATAACTGCGCGCAATGCGTAAAGAAACGGGAGAAGTTTTTTGCTCATGCCGGCCGATATTGCACCAGTTAAATTCGCGGCGCCGATAAGGCCCCAAGCCAGAAATGACTCGGTATTTCTACTTTCTATTACAATTTTCTCCATGGTTGGAAAGTAGCCAACTATGAGCAATGCTTGCGTAGCAAGAAATGTCGCCGCATGATTTTTTTTCCAAGTCCACATACCCAAAATCAGAAGAACTGCGATTGCGCAGTATGTCTCAAGTGTGCTAAGCGGCAGAATTTTCCAGCCGTTAACCGCAACGATTACTACCATTATTAGTCCGACATACAAAACATCGCAGGTATTGCAAAGGTTATCACGCCAGCTGTTATTTTCATGCAAAAGATAACTTGCTAAACTAATTAAAACAGCCAGAAAAAAGATAAACCAAGTCATGAATGCCGGGGTAGCATTTCCCGTCCAAATCAAATATGTATATATTGTTCCGGCCAGAGTTTGCAAAAAAATAATCATCCACGGCGTAATTTTTTCCACGGATAACCTCTTTCGTGTAAAAAAGGAACGATGTTAACTCGCTATAGTATGTCAAATTTATGCAAATAGTCAATAGTAAAGAAATAAAGCAATGTCAGAGCTGTAGAGTTTCGTTCACTATCGAACCGGAGGACTTTGCATTTTATGAAAAAGCCGGGGTTTTGCCGCCCAAATTTTGCCCGGATTGCCGGTTGCAGTTGCGTTTATTATTCAGGAATGAGCGGACGTTTTATAAAAGAAAGTGCGATCTGTGTGGAAAAAATATGATTTCTAGTTACGCCCCGGAATATACATATCCGGTATATTGCCAAAAGTGCTGGTGGTCGGATAAATGGGATCCGTATAAATATGGCCGAGAATACGATTTTTCGCGGCCGTTTTTGGAACAATACAAAGAAATTCTTTACAGCGTTCCGGTTATTAACCTCATGAATGATGACGGCATAGGAAGCATCAATTGTGAATATGCTTATGATCGGGCGTTTAGTAAAAATTGCTATTTGACGGTCTGCGGATGGCATAATGAAAATATTGCATACGGGTATCAAGTTAATTATTGCAAAGAGGTCTTTGATTGTTTTTACGTCAATCACTCCGAGCTTACATATCAGTCGTTGAGCTCGGATAAATGCTACGGGTGTCAATATTGTATGATTTCTTTTAATTCAAGAAATTGTTTTTTGGGAATTGACCTCCGCAATTGTTCCGATTGTATTATGTGTGTGGGGCTTCGTAATAAACAGTATTGCATTTTAAACCAGCAATACTCTAAAGAAGAATATTTGTATAAAAAACAGGAGATGTGTCTTGAAAGCCGCAAAATGATTGAAAAATATCTGCATGACTTTCAGGAATTCTCGCTGAAATTTCCACGTAAGTTTGCTACGCTGATAAAATCAGTAAATTCCACCGGTGATAATTTAATCAATTGTAAAAATTCAAAAAACTGCTTTTTTTACCCGGATTTAGAAGATTGCCGATATATGTTAGCGGGCGACGGCGGGAAAGACTCATATGACTGTAATAATACCGGGCATGTTAATCTTTGCTATTATTCGGTGACGCCGGACAATTCTTATGGAAGCGTTGGAAGCATATTTTGCTGGAAATGCAATCGGGTTGAGTATTCAAATAATTGCCATTCGTCCGATAATCTTTTGGGGTGTTCGGCGCTAAAAAAAGCGTCTTACGCCATTTTGAATAAAAAATATTCCAAAGAAGATTATATTGCGATGCGCGAAAAAATTATAAAACAAATGAAAGAGGCAGGAGAGTGGGGAGAATTTTTGCCCAAAAGCTTCAGTCCATACGCATATAATGAGTCCGCGGCACAGGAGTGGTCTATGCTTATCAAAAGCGACGCGCTAGCACAAGGATTCCGCTGGCGCGAACCGGATAACAGAAATTATGCAGTAACCGTACCGCCCGATAGAGTTCCTGACGAAATTTCTAAAGCAACTGATGATATCTTGAATGAGATTATAGGTTGTGCGCATCAAGGATTATGCGGTGATCCGTGCACCACGGCGTTTAAAGTCATTCCGCAGGAACTTGAATTTTACCGCAAAATGAATATTCCTTTGCCGATTTTGTGTCCGAATTGCCGGCATTATCAGCGTTTAAAATTGCGCAATCCGCCGAAACTGTGGCACAGAACTTGCGAATGTGAAGGTCAAAAGTCAAAAGATAAAGGACCGAATCAATATACGAATACCGCCACTCATATCCATGGCGAGCATCCATGCCCCAACGAGTTTGAGACAAGTTACGCGCCGGAAAGACCGGAGATAGTGTATTGCGAATCGTGCTACAATGCAGAGGTTGTATGATTTTTAGGCGTATGTTATTATAACCATATGACTACTCAAACTCTCATCAGGAAAATAGATAAAGACGTATCAACTCTGCGCAGAGATATGGAAGTTGTTAAAAGAATGCTGGCCGCGAGTTATCGTGATCCGGAAGGCGAATATCGCCCCGCTTTCGTGAAAAAGATGTTCAAACGTATGGCGTCCCGCGGTCCCGTATATCATTTTATCAATAAGGAAGAGTTCCTACGTCATGTCCGCTCAGCCAAATGATGTAATTTACGAGAAGGATTTTTGCAAGGATATTTATGATTTGCCGAAAAAAATTCAAGACAAGCTCGGATTGCTTATAGAAATTCTTTACGAAAATCCATTTGATTCTCGCTTACATACCAAGCACTTGGGGCCTCCGCTTCAAGACACTTTTTCTTTTAGGATAACCAGGGATTATCGGGTGGGGTTTGAATTCAAAAGCTCTCACGTTATTCGGCTTCTGGCCGTAGATACCAGAGATAAAATTTATCAGCGGATGTTAAGAAAGATATGAGTAATAAGGAGGAGGTTAAAATCTGTCAAAACTGCCAAGATCAGTTTACTATTGAATCCGTTGATTTTGCATTTTACGAAAAAATTCATGTACCTGCGCCGACTTTTTGTCCAAAGTGCAGATTTCAGAGGCGGCTCGCATTTTCAAATCTAACCCAACTTCACAAAAGGAAATGCGACCTTTGCGGCGAAGAAAAAATTTCTACCTACCGGCCGGATGCGCCATATAAAGTATATTGTCCACCCTGCTGGTGGTCGGATAAATGGG
>MGRM01000016.1 GCA_001798185.1 Deltaproteobacteria bacterium RIFCSPHIGHO2_02_FULL_44_16
GCCTTCGGGAAGCTTTCCCAGAGGAGGAGTCACGGGAGCAGGACAAACGGTAAGACCTTCTTTACATTCAGCGCTACAACAGATCCCAGCACGACGACTATTTGAAAGGCACGAAGTGCCATCAGCTTTAGGAGTATTGGTGACAACGCCACTCATAGCATTACAACTATCGACGGTACAATCATTGCCATCATCGAAGTTAATAGCGGTGATTCGATTATTGTCACAGACTCCTAAAGCATTACACGTATCGATCCCGTTACAACGATCGTTATCGCCAGGACAACTCATCCCCACTTGAGGAACATACTGATTCCCCGTTGCAGGATCACAATCCAACGTACACACATTGTTGTCATCGGGAACGTTCAGTGGGGTTCCGGGAAAGCAGCTTCCTCTGTTACATGTTTCCTGTCCGTTACAAGCGTTCCCATCGGAACAATCCGCATTACTTCTACACTCACCAATTTTGATAATGGCAGCATCCCTTATATATGTTGAAGTGTTGGTGGTCGTTGACTGATAGGCATTTCTGAGAGGAAAGTCACTCGATCTGGTTGTACCAATAATATGAATATTATCCAAGGCATCTACTGCGATGCCTCTTCCATGATCCGGTCCACTTCCACTCAGATAGGTTGAATAGAGAAGTTGTTGTCCTGAGGGAGAAAATTTGGTGACAAAGATATCATAAGGATCTTGTGGTGATACGGAGGTCGATTGATATGCATCTTGAGCATGAAAATTAGAAGAAAGCGTAGTCCCAACAATAAAGATATTTCCTGTTGTACCAAGCGCAATATCTGCAGCTGTATCTATATTGTCTCCTCCGAGAAAGGTAGAAAACATCCAAGATCCAGAAGGATCAAGTTTTATAAGAAAAGCTTCTGAAGGACCTGTATTGGAACCAGGTCCCCTTCCACCTGCTTGAAAGGCGCGTAAAAGAGGAAAATCGAAACCATTGGTAATACCAACAATGTAAGCATTTCCACTGGAATCAACCGCAATTGCATTGCCACGATCATGTACACTTCCACCAAAATAGGTTGAATAGACAAGTGCTGAGCCAGAAGCATTGAGTTTCGTAATGAAAATATCTTGGTAACCTGCGTCCGATTGTATCGCATTTTGTGTTGGAAAATTAATCGACCACGTCGCGCCGGTAACATAAGCATTCCCTGAAGCATCAATCGCGATTCCTTTTCCGATATCTTCACGATCTCCGCCAAGGTACGTGGAGTAGACAAGCGATGAACCAGAAGCGTTGAGCTTTGTGACAAATGCATCACCCCATACACGTCCCGGTGTAGCAGAGGTGCTCTGAAAAGCTCCTGGAGTTGTGGGGAAATTATCAGACTGCGTTGCACCGGTAATATAAACTTGTCCTTGGGAATCGACAGCGATATCTTTGGCTTCTTCAAGGTTCGCGCCACCAAGATATGTTGAGTACATAACCTGAGAACCAGACGAATTCAGCTTCAGAATAAAAGCATCGTACCCACCTCCGGTTCTTGGCTGATACGCACCAGTAGTTGTTGGAAAAAAAGACGAGGACGTTCTTCCTGTAACATAAGCATTCCCTGAAGCATCAACCGCAAGCGACGGATCATAGTCAGCCCCGTCACCGCCAAAATAAGTGGAATAAAGAAGCTGTGATCCTGTTGAGTTGAATTTGGCAATAAAAAGATCAGTTCCACGTGGGCTTCGCGTTGATTGCAATGGATTTCGTATGGGGAAATTCCATGAGTCCGTTGTTCCTACAACGTAAATATTTCCACTTGCATCAAGAGCAATATCGTTTCCTGAATCCAAGTCACTTCCACCTAAATACGTTGAAAATAGCAGCACCGGATCAATGACAAGTTCTCGCGTGCGATCATAGTGGGCGACGGTGAAGGAAACTTTATTTTGCGTGATTTTAAATCTTCCATCGATGTTGGTTTTTTTGCCATCGATTTCTTGATAGACCCTCGGTCTTTTTTGAATGATCTGAACATTGTCTTGTTTTGTGGTCATTACCAGATTTCCATCATGATCGAGATTGAGATCAGCACCTTGAATGTCAAAAGCAATGACACGAGGATCAGTATGTGGTGCGACCACAAAATCATATTCGAGCTCGCGTTGATTGCCATACACCACCAAATCAATGCCTGGATACAACTCTTCGTATTTTACTTTGGAAAAATGAGGGATATCTGTTTTCCATTTCGACGCATCTCTTCCCACAAAATAGTTGCTCTTACTCTGAAGTGGATCGATTCCAACGATACGGGGATTCGTCTTCGCTCCGCTAAACGCAAGCGATACATTTCCTAATGTCATCTTTCTTCGCGACAAGAAAAAAGCATGACCCTTCCCACGCGTATAAAAAGAAACATCACTCTGAACCTGTCCTTGATTGGGTTCAAAAGAGAGAGGAATATTTACCGAAGAAATCTTCGGTGACAGTTGTTTCTCAAGAGATGGAGTGTACTGTTGCATCCAAAGCCAAGCGCCCACAACTCCAAGGCTGAGGAGAAAAATCATCTGCACACAACGTTTCAGTATCGGTTTCACTTTCGTCTCCTCTTTTTTAAGTGCAGTGCACTTAATTGCGATGAAAGTACATTATAAGGTACCTTTTCTCTCATTAAGTGCACGGCACTTATTGACACACCCCATTGTTGCACTGACCGTTGGTAATATTGCGCGCACGATCGGTGCACTGACGCCCATTGCGTGTCGTGTTGTCGCTTAAGAGCGTATTTCCGTCGCAATACCACTCGACACAAGGCGTCGTTGTTGAAGCAAGAATTTTCATCTGCTGTAATCGATTACGGCACTGCTGCGTCGGTGTCGCTCGCACACGCGGCGGATTCAGTGGTGGCCGCGGTTGAGGCGTACACCCTGTTGTAATGGCAGACCCAGCGCAACGCCCCGTGGTCTGACAGATCCCTTGAACACAGAGCGCTCGATCGACGCATGAGGTGATTCCAGAAACGCGTCCTGTTGAGACAAGGGTTCCATCTGGACGACATTGATACGTTTCGCAGGGGTTGATCAGCTGTTTCGCACGAAAATCTTGAAGCCGCACGAGACACGCATAGTAAGGAGAGGCTGTTTGAGGCGAAGGGGTTCCTGCCAGGGAACCGGATGCAACCCCAGCTCCAAAGATCCCCGTCCCGCTTCCGGTCGGTTTTCCTGGATCGCTTCCGGGATCGGTCGGTGCTGTGGGGTCAGTTGGTTTCGTTGGCCCTGTCGGGTCAGTCGGTTTTGTGGGATCTGTCGGCCCTGTCCCACCACCACCTGATGGTGGGCAAGCCCTTCCCGCAATACAGGCGGCAGAACAACACACACCGTCCCCGCTATCGCATGAGGTGTTATCAGCTACCGATTGATACACAGGACCGCGCCATTCTTGACAGGTTTCTGTCGTGCATTCGTTGTCGTCATCCCAGTCAAGAGGCCCACCGATTCGAAAGCAATGTGCATCGCCGACACCGAAACCATCGCAGATTTTCACATCATCACAGAGATGATCCATGCATGGGTACCCAATAGGTGCTGCTTCTGTTTCCCATTGTCCCGTCTGTTCATTGCATTTGATGATTTGGCATTTCTGTTCCATGGGTTTCTGTTGACAACCGCAGCTGCTGCCGACGACCATGGCAAACGCATCACGTGTTCCGTGTAAGGAAGATCCGCCTGGAAGAGGAGAACGCGTGGGAAAGTTCGATTGCATGACACTTCCGGTGATAAAGCTCTTACAGTTCTGATCCGCTTTGATTCCTTCTGCACGGTCGCCAAGTGGCGAAGCATATTCGAAACTCGTTCCCGCAGGGTTTAGCTTCACGATAAAACCTTTTTGTGCTGCAAGCGAGGGATCAAGTCGTTCCGTAAGAAAAGGGATATCTGTAGAACCGGCAATATGAATGGCTCCGAGGGTATCGACATCAATGCGTGAGATGCCATCTCGTCCTCCACCACCAATCAAGGTTGAAAAAAGAGTTGCTTGGCCATTGAGGCTGAATTTGGCCACAAAACCATCTGCTGCACCACGTAATGTTCTTTGCATCGCATTTTGTGCCAGAGGAAAATTTGTAGAAGTAGTATAGCCAGCGACAACAACATTTTGATGGTTATCAATATCAAGAGAGGTGGCGGCATCAAATGCATTCCCTCCAAAAAAAGTAGAGTAGACGAGTCCTCTACCGTTTGAGGGAATTTTCGTGAGAAATCCGTCTGATGTGCCACCGCCATACGCAGGCTGGAAAGCGTTGGCTGTTGGAAAATCAGAGGAACTTGTTGATCCTGCAATAATGATATTGCCCCAACGATCAAGCGTGATGTCCTTTCCGCCATCGATGCCAGCGCCACCAAGATATTGTGCAAAACGAAGAACCTGTAGATTTGCTGAAAAGCTTAAAACAAAGGCGTCGCTGCGAAGTCCGCTTGCGGTTGTATTAATGACATGTCCTGCAGGGTGCAAAAAAGGAAGATCAAAACGCGTGAAGCCCGTAACAAAAGCATTCCCCGTGCTATCGACAATAACAGCATGTGCTTGACTGACGCCGCCAAAACATGTTCCAGCCTCAATGGAACGTCCATCGAGGCTGAGTTTTAACAGATATCCTTCAGCATTTGGGCTGAAATTTTGAGAGCAGGCTCGAAGTGCGTTTTGTGGTAAGGGAAAGTTCTGTGCTTCGGTGAAGCCGGTAATATAGGCAGCGCCGGCGCTATCGATGTCGATATCCGTAAGAAAACTCGACCCTTGTCCTGAGAGAATGGTGGAATATTCAATTTGATGGCTACTATTCAGTTTTGTGACAAACACAGCGCTGGCCGGGACGCTTCCAGGAGCAACTGCAGGAAGTCTTGGAAACTGATCAGCTCCGATATCGCCTTTGATGCTCGGATCTCCAGCTTCTCCGGCGATGTACATATTGCCATTTGCATCAACCACAATGGCTTTGCCGCGATCAGCGCCAAGACCTCCGAGATAGGATGAAAAATCGATCGTCGGATCAATGGTCAGAACTTGTGTTGGATCATATTTTCCGACTCGAAACCCAATTCTCTTTTCTCCAAGCTTCGTATAATTTCCTGCAATCACCATTTTCTCACCCGAAATGTTTTGTGAGAGAGCGGGTTTATGGTGAAGGAGTTGATGTTTCCCAGATTTCAGAATGAGATTTTCTTGAGAAATTTTTACAACTTTTGCAGTAGGAAAATTGAGCTGAATATCGTTTGGATTTCCGTTCGGTCTCACGATGAAATCATATTCGAGTTGTCGGTTTTTTTCGTAAAAAACGAGATCGATATGGGGATAAATATTTTCATAAGAAATTTTTCCGAAGTGAGGAATGTCGGTTTTCCAAGCTTTGGAATCGCTCCCGAGTAAATAATGCGATTTTCCCGGGAAGGGACGTTGTCCCTCTACGCGGACATTTGAATTTGCATTCACGAAAGACATGGTAGAACTCACTCCTTTGATGACAAAAGTGACCTCATGTTGAGCAAAAAGAATTTGGTATCCATTGCCTCGCGTCAGAAAAAGAATTTCCTGAGCGGCTTGGCCAGTATTGGGTTCAAAAAAGAGGGGAATGTTTTCGGCAACATTTGAAATTTCTTCAGATGAATGTTGCACCATCTCTTTTGGAGTGCGCCACATAAACAACATGGCGGAGACACCGATGAAACAACTGATACCGAAGAACATTTTTATGTGACGCATATTCATCTCCTTTGTGGATTCACTATCTCAGTTTCATTAAGTGCCGTGCACTTACCGACACACTCCATTCATACACTGACCATTGGTGATGTTTCTGGTTCGATCAGAGCATTGAGTTCCATTTGGCTGTTGTCTGGTTCTCACGGTGTTGCCATCGCAGTAATGGGTGAGACACGGAGTGGGAGGAGCAGCCGATGATTGCAGGAGGGCGAGCTGGACAAGACACGCGCGCGTTGGGGGTTGTGGTTGAGCTGGAGGTGGAGGAAGCGGAACGATCAACGACGGTCTCGGTTGTGGTGTACATCCAGAGATCGGCGCAGCAGCACAGACCCCTTGAAGACAGATTCCTTTTCGACATGTGGCTCGATCTTCACACGCTGCTCCTCCCGGACGAAGACCAATGGACGTGATCTTCCTTCCATCAAGTTCACAACGATAGGTTTCGCAAGGATTGAGGAGATGACGTCCGAAGACATCGTTGAGATAATCGAGGCAGCGTTGATACGGTTTTCCAGCTGAATCAGGACCTGGAAGAGGGGCAATCTCTGGTCGTGGAGGTGGAGGTCGATAGCCTTCGGGAAGCTTTCCCAGAGGAGGAGTCACGGGAGCAGGACAAACGGTCAGA
>MGRM01000017.1 GCA_001798185.1 Deltaproteobacteria bacterium RIFCSPHIGHO2_02_FULL_44_16
CTCTTTCCAGGGCATAAAAACCTCCTTTATGCCCCCGTATCATGTGTTACCGATGTGCCTTGTATTGTTTGTTACCTATGTACCTTGATTGGACCCAAAAAGTTAAAAAGTGAAAAGTCAAGACTTGACCCCGTCCGAATGGCCGTTTTTTTTGTTGCCGCTAAACTCATTCATCCTGAAGAGTTTTCAGCACTTATGGCGATTGTGAGAAGGAAATCACTTCAAAAATAAATCTTGCTAAATTTTAATTAATTATAATAATATATAATCAAATGAAATTTAAAGATTTTCAGAAAAAGATGCAAAAAGGAATTTTTGCTCTTTCAGAGGCTTCACGAGTGGCATGGGACACTGCCCCTGCTACGCTTAACCTACAACTTCATCAGTGGGTAAAAAGTGGTGAGCTTCTGCGTCTCAAGAGGGGAGTTTATGCTTTTCCGGGAAAGATTTCGGGTCAAACAGAGGTAGGTCCTCTTCTTTATGCACCTTCATACATTAGTTTAGAAAGCGCGCTTCATTATTATGGCCTTCTTCCTGATGTCGTTTTCAGTCTGACGCTTGTGACGACGAAGGCCACGCGGCATTTCAAAACAGCTCTTGGAGATTTTGACTATCGTCACCTCAAAAAAGATCTCTTCTGGGGATACGATCCAGATTCATGTATGGCGTCTCAAGAGAAGGCGATGGTTGATTATTGTTATCTTTACAGTGGGCGTTTGCTTCCAACGGATGAATGTTGGGATGCACTTCGTTGGCAACATTTAAAAGAAGTCGATTTTCGTAAAGCAAAGGCATATGCCAAAAAAACAAGAGTGCGGAAAGTTTTTGAACTCATCACTTCTTTGGAGAGTTATGGAAAGAGCAAAAAAAATCGTTGAAGAACTGCGTCGTGCAAAAAAACCGACTGAAGAAGAAGTTCTGAATGTTATTCGTGAATATCTTCAAGTTTTGGTGTTGAAACTCATTTTTCAGTCCAAGTTTGGTGCAGTCCTTTCTTTTATGGGTGGGACCTGTTTACGCGTCTGTTACGATCTCAAGCGTTATTCAGAAGATCTCGATTTTTGTCTGGATGCTCCGAGTGAAATCTATCGTTTTTCATCTCTGGTCTCTCATCTGAAACGAGAACTTGAGTTGAGTGGCTTTTCTCTGATGACATCTGTTCAAGAAGAGAAAGTGGTACAAAAAGCTTTTCTTCGATTCAGTGGTTTTGCGGAACATTTTGAACTACGGAGCTTAAGAAAAGATCAAAAGTTACATATCAAATTGGAGGTTGATGTGCATCCTCCAACATTGAAAAAAGAAGAACGCGAAAGTTTTTTTGTGAATCGATTCGGAGAAATTTATCCGATTCTCAAACATGAGATTTCAACGTTGTTTGCAGGAAAAGTATTGGCACTCTTAGGCCGTCCTTTTACTCGGGGACGAGACTATTATGATCTCATCTGGTACTTGAGCCGAAAAACTCCACTGAATTTTGACTATGTCAATCGTGGTTTGAAAGGAAAACGATTTGCATCAGAGAAAGAGGTTTTCGGTGCGCTACAGAAAAAAGTCGAAGAGGTTTCTCCATCTCTCATCCTGAAAGATATCCGTCATTTTTTGGAAGATCCGAGTGAAGAGGCGTGGATTGAAAAATACCAAGATCTCTTTCGGCAACTGATGCATTCACGACCAGAAAGCGTCTGATGTTTTTTGGTCACTTCTGTTTCATCACTTGGTCCAAAATTTACAAAACATTTTTTATCATAGGTAATTATGGCTTAGCATTTTTCGCAGACCGAGATCTACATTTTTATTACTTGGACTGATCTTCTTTAAATGATTTGTTTTTTCGAAAGCAAATATCAAAAACGGAGTAAAACCATACTGCGAGGAGCCCTAAAAGAGAGATGAGAACAAGTTTGTAAGAGGTTTTCCACGAAAGATGAAGGGCTGTGGTAACTTGATTTTGAACCGAGAATGCAAAGTTCAAAGATTCTAATTGTGTATTGAGTGCAGTAAGATAGACGAGAAGTCCTGAAAACATAAAGATCAAGGTGAGTGCCATGATCGTCATCCCTTTTTTCTTCTCTCCCAGCATGAAATGTCCAATGCCTGGAAAGACCACTGCGTTCATAATGATGGCTGTTTTTCTTTTGCTTTCGTCCATAGGTCGTCCCATTCTTGTGGAGTGAAGTCTTTCAAATGTTTATGTGTTCGTTGTGCTTCTTGTTCGATCCACTGAAAGCGCGAGATAAAACGATCTGTGCACTGACGCAGACTCCCTTCAGCATCGATGTTTAAAAAACGTGCATAATTCACAAGACTAAAAAGCAGATCTCCAAACTCAGCTGCGCTGTTTCTGCTGGTTTGTGCTTGTTTGAATTCCTGAATCTCCTCCGCAATTTTTTCTAAGACTCCCTCAATGTTTGGAAAATCGAAACCGACACGAGAAGTTTTTTCTCCCAAACGAGAAGCGCGAAGGAGAGCGGGAAGGTTTTTGGGAACGCCGTCAAGGACCGACTTTTTTCCTTCAGTTTTTTTGATCTCTTCCCAATTCTGTAACACGGTTTTGCTGTCATGAATTTTTTTGTCGCCAAAAACGTGCGGATGACGACGGACCAATTTATCGCAAAGTTTTTGAAGAACATCGTCGATCGTAAATCGTTTCTCTTCTGCCGCCATTTGAGCATAGAAAATCACTTGGAGCAGCAGATCGCCCAGTTCCTCCGCAAGTCCCTCAAAGTTTTGCTTCTCGATTGCTTCAACCACTTCGTGCGCTTCTTCTAATGTATGTGGAGTAATGCTTTGAAAGGTCTGTTCTCTATCCCACGGACAACCGTCCGGAGATCTCAGTTTTTCCATAATGGAGAGGAGGCGTTCAAAATGTGCGGAAGAAGGCGAAGACATGCAGGGCCCATAAGGAAAAAACCCAAGAAAGTCAAACGGCTGCGCCGTTTCGGGGTTAAATTTTCTTTGCATGAGGTGAAAAGCTTCGATACACTACTCTCCGCATGATTTACTTCAAGAAATGTTTTTTTAATACTCCTGCGGAAATTTATATTCGATCGGTGATCCACGATGTCCGAGGAGCGCTTCGTGAATCAAAAATTTCAAAGGGACTCGTAACTGTGCAAACGCCTGAATCAGGCGCCGGGTTTTTTATTGGAGAACCGCTTGATGATCTCTTGAAACAGTTCAAAGCAGCAGCAGAGCTTTTCCCGGGTGAAGGAGTGGAGACGAAAACAAAACGCAAGGAAATTGTGAGCATCGGTCCCAGAGTCAAAGCTGAAATGTTTGGGAGAGCTTTGTCGCTCCCTTTTGAAGATGAAAAATTAATGTTAGCCCCGCGCGAAGAGATTATGTTGATCGATTTTGAAGCACGAGAGAAACGCCGCGAATTTTTGGTTCATGTGTTTGGTGAAACTCCAGAAACAAAAACACCACCCACAAAACAACCGGCTCCACGGAGGTAAAGAGGTATGGCGAAGAAAATGACAGATGCAGACAAAGTTATCCATTTAAACTTTGAGGATAATAATGTCGCGCGCGATCTCTTTGGCACCGAGGACAAGCATCTCAAGTCGCTTGAGCGCATGCTCGGAATTGATATTCATGTTCGTGGCAATGATCTTCGCATTGAAGGAGGTCACGGTGATGTTGAAACAGGAGAGCGGATTCTCAATAAGCTCTATGGTCTTTTGAAGCGTGGTTACCCTATTTTGGGATCTGAAATTGAAAATGCGCTTTCGCTTCTTTCGCGCGATGTGAATCTCGATATTGAAAGCCTTCTCTCTGATAGCATTTTTCTTCCTGCGAAACGTCGTGCCATTGTGCCACGCTCGACGGGACAAAAACTGTATATCGATGCGATTCGAAAAAACGATATTGTTTTCTGCATTGGACCAGCAGGTACTGGAAAAACCTATCTTGCAGTGGCAATGGCAGTGACGGCGCTTCTTCGAAAAGAATATAAACGCATCGTGCTTGCTCGTCCCGCGGTCGAAGCGGGAGAAAAGCTCGGCTTTCTTCCTGGAGACATGCAGGCAAAAGTGAATCCGTATCTCCGTCCGATCTATGATGCGCTGTACGATATGCTTGAAGTGGAACGTGTGGAAGAACTCATCCAAAGTGATGTGATCGAAATTGCGCCGATTGCTTTTATGCGAGGTCGAACGCTTCATAAAGCTTTCGTCATTCTTGATGAAGCGCAGAATTGTAACTATCATCAAATGAAAATGTGTCTCACTCGTCTTGGGACCGATTCGAAAATGGTCATCACCGGCGATGTCACCCAAATTGACCTTCCTCAGACCGTTCGCTCAGGACTTCTGGAAGCTCAACGCATTTTGCACCATGAACCAGGACTCATTTTTCATGAATTAAAAAGTTCGGATGTGGTTCGCCATCCGCTGGTGCAACGTATTGTAGAAGCATATCAACGACACGAGAAACCTCATGCGTAGAAAGTTTTTTCAGACTTTGCGTTCTCTTCTCAAAAAATACTTTCATCTTGATCTTGATGAAATTCTTTCTCTCTTTAAGCATCCGGTGATGTGGTGGAGTGCTATTGTTCTCTTTGCACTCGCCATTGTTTTTATCACCACGTTTTCGATTCAACGAGTTCCCGATACTCTTATCGTAGGCCAGATTGCGAATAGTGATATTAAAGCTGATCGGGATTATGAAATTATCGATGAAGAAGTGACAGAGGCTGCTCGAAAAGCAGCGCTTGATGATGTCCCTCCTGTTTATAATTTTGATGAAGGTCTTTCGACAACCATTGTGGAACGGGTCAGAAGCGCTTTTGCCGAGGCTCGCAAGAAAGCTTCTTCGCTTCTTCGCAGTGAGCTCAGCCAAAACTTGGGGATTACCATTGCCGATGCCGAATGGAAAATGCTTCTTCAAGAACGTTTTAGTGAACATGTCGAAAAAGCAATGATAGCGTTCATTGGGCAAGCGATGAAAGTTCCGCTTGTCGCTGAACGTGGAACGCTCGACGCAGAAAAAGAGAGGGGCGCTATTCTTCGTCGCACGAAGTTTGAAGAAGGGAATCGTATTACGACGGGAGAGACCAAAATTGAAGATATCTCGACGATTCTTTCTACCGAAGAAGCTCGTGCGAAACTGACATCACAGCTTCCAGGAGAGCAGCATCTGGTGGCTCTTGCACGAAAGCTGATTGAACCCAATTGTACTTTTGATCGTCAGGAATCGGAACGACGCCATGCGGAAGCCATGGCCAATGTAAAAAATGTCATTATCAAAGTCACTGCTGGTGAAATGATTATTCGCAATGGATCTCGCTTTGAGCCGTCACATATTAAGATGCTTCAAAGCATTCAACGTGAACGGAGTAAAGGTTCTTATCCCTATTACTTCATTGGGAATTTTATTGTCGTCCTTCTTTTTCTGATCATTCCTTTTTCTGTCGGCGAGCGATACATTCGTCGTTTTCATCCGACGGTTTCTGATTATTTTTTGATGGCATCGACTGCGCTGGCGACTCTTTTTGTGCTTCGTATTTCTTTGTCACTTGCTCCTGCGATTCAACAGGTAGTTTTCTTCTCTCTCCCTGATCGAGCGCTCAATTATGCTATTCCTCTTGCCGCAGGAACAATGTTGATTCGGATGCTTCTCTCTGCGGAATGCGCTTTTATTTTTGCGATTCCCATGGCGTTTTTTGTGGGACTCTTTCCTGAAACTGGTTTTCGTTTTGTTCCTTTTTCTCTTCTTTCCTCGCTTGCGGCGGTCCTCATTGCTTCAAAAATTGACCGACGAACCATGATTATCCGAGCGGGACTTTTTCTGGGACTCGTCAATGCCATTGCCATTATTGGTCTGAAACTCATTGGAAGCACGACCCTTACGGAACCGCTGACACTTGGCGCCCTGTTCTGGGTTGCTTTTTTTGCTTTTTTGGGCGGAGCGACAAGCGCCATTGTGGTCATGATTTCACTTCCTGCCGTGGAATCATTGACGGGATATGTTACCGACATCAAACTTCTGGAACTTGCCAATCTCAATCATCCTCTTTTACGCGAATTGATTGTGCGAGCCCCAGGAACGTATCATCACTCTCATTTAGTCGGTGTCCTTGGAGAAACAGCGGCGGAAGCGATCGGCGCAAATGCTCTTTTGGTACGTGTTGCAGCTTATTATCACGATATTGGAAAGATGAAAAAGCCAGCGTACTTTATTGAAAATTCAAAAGGGCTCGAGAATCGACACGATCGTTTAACGCCGCATATGTCAGCTCTTATTGTCGCGTCGCATATTAAAGAAGGTGTGGAGATGACCATGACCGCGGGCATTCCAAAAGTGATTGTCGATATGATTCCGCAGCATCATGGCACCAGAATGATCAGTTATTTTTATGAAAAAGCAAAAGCTCAAACGAATCCCGGCATTGATAAAATTGATCCGAAAGATTTTCAGTATCCAGGTCCAAAACCGCAAACGCGAGAAGCGGCCATTATGATGCTTGCGGACGTGACCGAAGCCACCATTCGTTCGCTCAAAGAAAAAACAAGTATTCGAATTCAACAGACGGTCCAGCGCGCGATCACCGATATTTTTTCTGAGTCTCAGCTTGACGAATGTGAGCTCACCCTTCAAGATCTCACAGCGATTGGAAATGCTTTTGTTCGAATTTTGCTCGGTATTTATCATCAACGCATTGAATATCCGAAGTCAGAAGGAAATTTCGACGAGGGAAGTGATCGTGAACTACAGCATTCAAAATCTTCATCCGAAGTTTCGAGTCCCGATAAAAAGAATCATCAAGCATCTGCGTCTCCTCAGCTTATCGGGAATTCAGGGAAAACATAGTGTGGCGATCATCTTTATTGATGACAACGCGATTACAACACTTTCCGGAAGATTTCGAAATCTTTCTCATGCTACGGACGTTCTCTCTTTTTCTTATTCTTACGGAGATGAGAAAAACGCAGGCGAAGTTGTGATTTCGCTTGATACCGCTCGACGACAATCACGTGAACGTGCGGTTCCTCTTTTTTCGGAAATTCTTTTGTTGATAACGCATGGTCTTCTTCATCTTCAAGGATATGATGATGTACGAGCATCGGATCGTCATCGTATGCGAAGAGCAGAGTTTGAAGCTTTAGTGAGAATATTGTAATGACAATTCATATTATTACTACTGGTATAAGCGCGCTTTTCCTCGTGCTTTCTTTTCCCACTGTTCTTGCAGGATGGGAAATTCCTCACTCTCCCTTGTTCGTCTGGATTGCCTTTGTCCCTTTTCTTTTGGCCACACGAGAAGCGAGCCTTCGTCGCATCTGGTTTCTTTCGTTTCTTCTCTTTTCCCTCTTTTTTGCGTGTCAACTTGCCACCATTGAAACGGCGATTCGTGTTTTTGGTCATTTTTCTTTTGTCACGAGCCTTACTCTTACTTCTCTTTTAATTTTTGCTCTGTCGCTCTACATGGCTTTTCTTCCGTGGCTTTCATATTTCCTTTCTCGAAAACAGGGTGAGTTCATTATTTGGTTTCCGGTGTGTTACGTTAGTTTTGAATTTTTCCGAACGTATATTTTTCCTTTCGGAGGATTTCCATGGGGAGAGCTTTCCGTGTCTCAAGCTCATTGGCTCCTTCCGCTTCAGATCGTGGATGTTATGGGGAGTCTCGGTCTCACATTTCTTATTGTGTGGACAAATGTTTTTATAACTGAAGTTGTTTGTCATTCCCGTCCCGGCTTACGGCATGCCGGGATAAACTCCGGCGGGGATCTCATGAGATTCCCGTTTAAAGCATGCGGGAATGACGATAGAAGAACCACATTTTTTCTTCAAAAATGTGCGGTGACATTGCTGCTTTTTCTTTTCTGCTTTGGGTATGGTCATTTGAAAATACGTTCCATGGAAAAAATAGTGCAGCACGCATCAAAACTTCGCGTCGCGCTTTTACAGGGAAATCTTTCACCGAAGACATCTTCCACGCTTAAAAATTCGATGGATCGTCTGCAGGTTTATACCACTGAAGCGGCAAAAGTTTTTTCTTCCAAGGTCGATCTGATTGTATGGCCCGAAGGAGCTTATAGCTTTCTTATCCCTCTGAAGAAACCTGTTCTTTATAATGATGCGCTCGGCGGAAAACCGCTTGATGTTTCTCAGCGTTTACCACTTTCCCTTGTCGGAGCGGTTACCAAAGCATCGGAACACTCTTATTATAATAGTGCACTTCTCTACGATGCTCGTGGACAATATCTTTCCAGTTATCACAAAACTCATCTTGTTCCTTTTGGCGAATATATTCCGTATCGATCTCTTTTTCCATTTCTCACAGCAGTCACTCGACCGATCGGGATTCTTTTACCTGGAGAAGAGATTCGACCTCTTGTCGTTGATCGTCTTTCCATTGGCCCGCTTATCTGTATTGAAGATCTCTATGCTTCTCTGAGCCGAGCGCATGTTCAGAATGGAGCCAACCTTCTGGTGAATATAACGAACGATGGTTGGTACGGTCTTTCACCGATTCCAAAGCAACATTTGCTCTCTTCAGTTGTGCGTGCCGTGGAGACAAGGCGATCGGTTCTTCGTGCGGCCAATACAGGTGTTACTGCTCTCATTGATCCTGTCGGACGCGTTCTCCAACAATCGCCGTTGAATGAAACGTTAGTCATTGTCGGAGAAGTTCCTCTTCTTACTTCCCTTAGTACGTATGTGACGCTCGGCGATTGGTTTGCTTGGGGGTGCGTTCTTTATCTTCTTTTTGGCATTGTCTTTCTGTTGAAGATGAGATGGAAAGACAGGTCATCTGGATTCTCGCCTACGCGTGAATGACAAAAATGATCAAAAGACATTGAGGTGAGCTCTTAGGAAAGAAATTATGACAAAAGAATTGAAAGAATTACATACGATATATGGAGAGAAATTCGTGATGCTTGCAAAAGCTCTTGATATTGAATCAAAGCGTCATCGCATTCTGGAGATCGAGCAAGAAAGGGCGCAGCCCAATTTTTGGAATGATACGCGACGTGCTCAGCAACTGACCAAAGAACAGGATCAATTGAAATCGTGCGTTGACGTGTACGAAGAACAACAAAAATTTCTCTTAAATATAGAAGCAATGTTGGAACTTGCGGCAGATGGAGAGGCACCTGAGTTGCTCGAAGAGGCTAAAGGAGAACTCAAAAAAGTGGAGAGTGCGCTTGAAGCCATGGAATTTCAGCGTATGCTTTCAGGTCCCCAAGACAAAAGTGGCGCTATTCTCACGATTAACGCCGGAGCTGGGGGCACTGAAGCTTGCGACTGGGCGTCGATGCTCGTGCGCATGTATCAACGCTGGGCTGAGAAAAAAGGTTACTCGCATGAAATTGTTGATTTTACCGAAGGGGAGGGCGCCGGTTTTCGAAGTGTCACCATGACGATCGGTGGTGATTTTGCGTATGGATATCTGAAAGCTGAAAATGGTGTGCATCGTTTGGTGCGTATCTCGCCCTTTGATGCGAACAAACGTCGACATACTTCTTTCGTTTCCGTCTATGCGATTCCCGATATTCAGGATGATATTGAAATCGACATTAAAACCGATGATCTTCGGATCGATACGTTTCGTTCTGGAGGAGCTGGTGGGCAGCATGTCAATAAAACAGAATCTGCAGTGCGACTGACGCATCTTCCGACAAATACAGTTGTTGCGTGTCAGAGCGAGCGAAGCCAACATCAAAATCGTGAAGTAGCGATGAAGTTGCTCCGCGCAAAACTTTATGAATTAGAAATGGAGAAGAAGCGCAAAGAGCTCGAAGCGCGTGAAAAAGCCAAAAAACGTGTCGAATGGGGGTCGCAGATTCGCTCGTATGTCATGCAGCCCTATCAACTCGTTAAAGACCATCGTACCGATGCCGAAATCGGGAACGTGCAGGCGGTGCTGGATGGCGACTTGGATGAATTTATGCGAAAATTTCTTCTAGAATTTACCGGATAAAGATATGTCTTTTCGACAGACACTTTATATCCTCATGATTCTTTTTGTACTCTCATGCGCGACGATGAAGAAAAAAGATTATGGTTATGGCGAATGTCGAGAATATGAGCCTTGGATGTGTTGGGAGGGAAGTTTAGAATGTGAGACAGATCAGCGTGGATGTAAGGTTTGTTCCTGCTTGTAGGATCTGATGGGGTCAAGTCTTGACTTTTCACTGTTTTGAACAAATGAAAAGTCAAGACTTGACCCCAATTTTTCAAGGGCATGGTCCTCTGCGCGCGGGGTGGAGTTCCGATGGGGGTTGTCAGGGGGAGAGCAGGATCTCTTAGCGAGCGTCGGGTTCACCCCGCGCGAGCGAATAGAGAAAAAACTTCTACCGATAGTTTGGTTCTTTTGGTGGTCTATTCTTACATCCATCATCGCTGCTTGTTGTTTCTCCCCGATTACTGACGCCAAAACGACAGTCAAGAAGATACTCGCTCCAACTTCCTTCATCACACGCATGCCTCGAAACGAATCGTCCCTGAGAACAGTAATACTTTTTGAACTGTTCCCACCCATCATCGTCATTTCCAAGTTCGCGTAACATCGCCTCTGCAGCTGCATACGCCTGCTCCACTTCCTTCCGCGTGGAAGGTGAAGTATAAGAACGCAATGGTTTATAGCTATCAATGATGCGTCGAATCACATCTGAATCTCCACCCCCCGGCCCAATTGAGGCGCGATACATGGCTTCTGCGCTCTGCCATAATGTGCTCGTCTTTTGGATGAGTGCATTTCGTTCTCTCTCATCAGCCACTTCCTTCGTTACTCGTTGTACGAGGGCCCTCCCTTCTGTGATCGCAGCCTGCAACGACTCGATTCGCTGCCGCATGATGGCATGTCTCCGACGAATGTCGTCATTTGACGTAATGGGTAACGTACTCGTCTGAAGTGTAGCTTCTTCCTTGAGTTTCATCTGTGTGGCAAGGGGAATTGATGCCACAAGGGTTTCATATTCACTGGTGAGATTCAAGAGACGTTCCTCATCGGTCTCGAGTGCAACAAATAATGGCTTCGCTTCAAGAGACACTGCCTTTGCTCCCTCAACAAAATGCAGCGCTTTCTGACGTACTGCTGTTTCAATATCTCCTGTTTTTTCGAACGAAGCATAGAGCTGGCTTAAGCCCGCCACAAGTCGTTCAAAGTGGAGATCAATGTGGGGAAAAGATGTTTTCGTGCGTTCATGAACACCCCAAGGATCAACGCGCACAATCGTTGGGAGAAAAGGATTGAGACCCCAATTTTTCATTGTTGCTCGTTGCCGTCGGTGCACATTCATTTCATCGATCCCAAAAATTCCGGCAAAGAAATAGGCAGAGAAGGGAAGGGAGAAACGTTCACGAAAGTTCGTCTCCGGATTTTCTAAGAATCCGCGATCATCAAGATAAGTGCTGGTCGTGATCCAGCGTTTTGATCCTGGTACAGCCTCAACTTTTTGGAGAAACGAGATCTTCCCATCTCCTTCAATGCCGCGCAAAAAGCTGATATTGCCACCATTGTCAGCAAAAGGAAGCAAGGTCGTCCGCACTTTTTCAACCTCCTGCTGTGTGACCTCTGGAAGCTGTGAAAGTGCGGTGAGATAGTGGGGAATATTGATAACCCGTGCTTGTGAAACATCTGCCATAACATCCTCCTCTTGTTATTTGACAATAACTCTTTCTTCTTGCCACTTCATCGGTTCATCATAGCTTCCATCCCAAACACGGAGTTCGTATTGACCAACAGGGACGAATGGAAAATAAAGAGCACTCTTTCTTTCCACTGCGGTTATCCCTTGTCGGATAAGAAAAGTATATTCAGGCGAATAAAGAACAAGACTTGCTCGCTCTTTTTGTGTTGCGCTTTTTTTCAGAGGAACGGTTATTCCTCGAATTTGAGAGGGATCGAGCAAAAAATCGTTTCCTTTTGCATTCACCTTTTTCCCGCGAAGGAAATATTTCTTCTCTCCAATGCCAATCATCACAGAGGTTTCATCTTGAATCTTTGGAGGTGGAAGAAAAAAGAAAGGAGAAAACTCTGCATCTGGATCGCCGCTGTCATCTGGTAAAAGAAACCGAGAGACATTGTTGCTCTGCCTCAAAATTGCTTTTTCATATTCCACATCAAACCTGACTCCTGCCTTTCGTGCAAACGAGCGAGCATCTTTAAGATACCAGCAGCCACGTATGTCCCCCAAAGGAATAAGGAGTGAAGCCAAGTGCAGATTTATGAGATAGTCGGCTGCTGCGCGCAGTGGAAGTCCATCTAAGGATGTGATGTCAAAGTAATCTTCCAAGGCTCGAACTTCAGGAGCATCTGGTCTCAGATAGCGCGTATATTTTCCGTCTGACACCTCTTTACTCCAGATTTTATCGATTCCCACATCGAAGCGTTGATTCTCATTGACATCCCGTATGAGTACAACGTCAAGCCCATAGATGTTGTTGTCGCTCACGTATCCTCCTCTATTTCGACTAAATGGATAGCAATCTTTGTGCCAAAACATAAATTATTTAACCGTTTGAAATAACTTATTTATTTTAAAAACTCAGTGTGTGCTTGAGGTGGGAACAGTCAAGAAAAGTGTGGAAAAAGTGTGGTAAATGAAGAAACTTTTTTGTACTGCAACCGATGAGTGAGTGATGTTTTGATATCGAGGTTCCTAAAAGCATGAAACGACTTTTCCTTATCTTGATTTTTGTTTTCCTCCCACTTCGTATTGATGCAAAAACAATCCGAATGGGATTTGTGGGGGGCTATGACATCGAACACAGCGTTCAAATATGGTCTCCTCTTCTTGACTACCTGCAACGTGAAACCGGATACATGTTTGAAATGACGCTTCGTGAAGATTACCTCGGCCTTATCGAATCGCTGGAAAAGGGTGACATTGATCTCTACGAAGGAGGAGCTTTTTCACATGTGGTTGCCATGGAGAGAGGAAAAGCAGACATCCTTGTAGGGCAAATCAATCATGGAACAACGTTTTATTATAGTGTTTTTGTCGTTCCCGCAAAAGCAAGCGTCGAAACCATTCACGATGTGAAGGGAAAACGACTCGCCTTGACCCAGCCTCTTTCAACTTCAGGATATCTTCTTCCCCGTCTTATGCTGGAAGAAGCAGGAATTGAGAACCCAAAAACTTTTTTTGGTCAGATTGTCCTTACGGGATCGCATGATCGTTCTCTTGAAGCTCTACTGAGTAACTCTGTTGATGTTGTGGCTGTTGGCAATTTTTTTATTGAAATGCTTCCGGAGGAGAAAAAGAATCGGCTGAAAATTATTAGGAGATCCGGAGCTATTCCCTTTGGACCTGTCACCGTACGCAAAGACCTTGATTCTCACATACGTCAAACCATTCAAAACGCACTTCTTGTTTTTGAACAAAAAGTCTCTCCTGATATTCGTCGTATCACCGAGCGGGACGGATTTATTCTTCAAACAGAAAATACGTTTGACATTGTTCGAACGTATGCAGCGAAAGCAAAAAAAATTCCGGAATTAACAACGAGCATTCCCTACCAAAAAATTCCAACGATCGTTGCAAAAAGAATTGACGACCTCAAAAACGATCATCGTCGATGGACTCTCTTCTTTCTGGGATGTCTCGCTCTTCTCATCATTTTTTTTATTCTTGTGACACGAAAACGTTTCACGATGTTTGTTGTCAGCATTATGGTCTCAACCATCTTTGCACCAGCAGGCATCATCGCATTTTTACAAACACGTCTTCTCTTCGGAGTTATGGATAACTATGCAGTCTCGCTCATGAGCAGAATCGAAAACATGAACCTTCGCGCTGTTTCAAGTATTGCCAAAACTGCGGACGATGGACTCGATACAATCCTTCAGGAGAGTATCGACGATGTCATCGTGTGGGGACGAATTTTTCAACATGGAACCATTATTGCTTCGAGCGACCCGAGAGAAAAAGGAACTTCAATTATTGATCACATTCGAGCAGGAACGTTCCATCGTCCTCACATCAGCACTCTCAGCATTCATGATCCTCTGATGCTCAAAGGAAGACAATATGCGACACTTCAAGTCGGCATTGCCTTTGATGCTCTTCTTCTTCATTCGAAACATATTCGTACAATGAACATATTGATGATCTTCGGAGTCCTTCTCCTGAGTATCGTTCTTTTTTTCTTCATGAAGCGCCGGCTGACGTCTTTAACGAAACCACTGGCAGAGGCAGTTGAAAAACTGCGTGAAGGACATGACATTGAAACAACTCAGGTGGATCAGGATATAAAAAATGTTGTCTCTTCTCTTCGCCATTTCGGGAAAGAACTCTACGAAAAAGAAGAACTCCTTCAACTGAAAACAGCTGATCATCAATTTCCTTCTTTGGATCCCCTTGTGACCGAAGAGATCCGTCTCAAAATTTCAGCGATGGAACGTGAAAATAAACTCTTTCAAGAATTGCGCAAAACGATCGCCATTGGAACAAGCGCAGCATGGCTTCGAACACTTCGGGATGCCGCAATTCGGGCACGAGATCGAAGCCCTGTTGTCATCATCGGACCATCAGGTTCAGGGAAAACCGGTGTTGCGAATGTCATTCATGCTCTTAGTCACCGACAAAAAAGAAATTTTGGGGAATTTAATTGCGCTGAATTTGCATCTGCTGATCCCCTCATTGTTCTTGGAAAACTCTTTGGGTACGGAAAACAGAGTGGCATTCAGGGGATTGACCCAAATGGTCAACAGGGCATCTTGCAAGAATTTGACGGTGGCACTCTTTTTTTTGATGAAGTGGAGCTTTTGCCGCAAAAAGCGCAACAACTTCTCCTTCTCCCGCTTGAAGATCGCCCCTTTCATAGCGCTGCAGGTCAAGGGTCTCCCATGACTGTAGATGTCCGCTTTATCTTTGCCACCAACAAACCACTTGATGATCTCGTTCGCGTTGGTGAAATGCGTCTTGATTTTTTACGACGCATTCAAGCACGCGGCGAAATTCGTGTGCCGTCATTAGCAGAAAGAAAAGAGGATATTCTTTCTCTCATACAAGCTTTTTTAACTCTGAGAAATAAAGGGAGAGAAGAACAAATCACCATTTCATCTGAAGCGCTCACCTTCCTGACTTCGAATACCTATAAAAGATATCATGTCAGTGAACTCAAAGGAGTTGTCGATCAGGTTTTTGATCACGCCCTCTTTGAGAATGTGAGTCAAATTGAGCTACAGCATCTACACGCTTCATCAATGCCTGCTCCAATCGTCAGAGATATTTCGCATCCTTTTGATCTTGAAGATATGAAAAAACTTTCCGTATTGAGAACAGTCACATTTAATCTTTCCCATGCTGAGGAACGTTTCGGTTTTGGCGCTGGTTCAAAAACAATGACGCACCATGTACGAGGGCTTATTTATCGAGCGCTGCATTATCATCTCGGAAACGCAGAACGCGCAGTAACAACACTCACTGGAGGAAACAATCGGGATAGTGTAAATACAAAAATGCTTTCACGAGTTCAATATTACATGGAATCAGCGCGGCATCATAAAAAGAACAACACCCACAACATCCTTTTTGCAAAACTTCCTCAAAAATATCATACGGATCTCAACGAACTTCTTGAAATGTTGTGATGACTAGTATCTCATCCATTAAGTTCATTTGAGTAGAGTGTCGGAAACTTTTCCTTTGACTTCTCGCGTGAGAAGGTCAAACGAATCATGGTTCGATCCCTGTTACGTCGAGAGCATGGGGTCAATCCAATCTTCAACGGTTTGATAAGTGATAACGTGAGATCCTTCGTTTCACTCAGGATGACAACAAGTCGACAAAGTACTAGAAGTGAAATTTATCGTAGAGATTGCGAAAAAGATTATGGGGATCTGTCCGTTGTTTAATCTTTGTGTAGTTGTTTTGATTGTAAATATTCCAAAATGTTTCTCGGTTGTAGAAGTTATGTGAGATCAGCGTTTTTAAGCCGTTACATTCATAGACCATTTCTTCCAACAATTTATAATAGTTCACATCGCGTCGACGATTGCGAAGACCATAAATAGCAATATCAAAAAAGAGATCATCATTAATTTTTTTGTCATAGTTGTCATTCACCCACGGATATTTCTGCACACGTTTATAAGGAAGCACCCAAAGTGGGTAATACCCAATGTGCTTTTCATAAAGATCGTAAAATTTTTCGAGTTGATTCTTGGGAATAAAGACGTCGACAACCACATCAGGTCGTTTATCGTGTTTAAGAAGCGGCGCCAGCCGCTTCGACCAGGTTAAAAGATTGGTAGAAGAGAGGATAAATTTTCCGAAGAGAAATCGCATCGGTTTGGTTTCCATTCCAGGAATGGTTTTGCTGAGCCAATGACATTCAGTATCGTAGCGAAAAAGATAATCGTAAGTGGAGAGGTAATCTTCGGTTTTACAAAGAGTACTTTTATAAAAAATGTTGAGAAAAGTGTAATCACTTGTCCACGGCGCATGATCGACAAAGCGTCCAAGACACAAAATATTTTTATCTCTGGCGTGAATGATAGAGTCGATGAAATCGACACTACCGAGGTTTATATATTCAAGTATGGCATGAGTGACATCGGCGAAGGTTGGGTAACAAATATAGTTCATCTTGACATACGGTTTTGCAGAGATCAGTCGAAACGTGAGTTTCGTAAGAATGCCGAGCGTTCCATAAGATCCGTGAAGCATATGGAAAATGTCAGCATTTTGTTGAGAAGAACATTGCAGTACTTTTCCTTTTGCTGTGACCACTTCATATTCTAAACAGCTATCGTGAAAGCCTCCGTATTTATAGGACATAGACTCAACCGAACAGCCCGAGACAGCTCCACCAAGGGTAATGGTTTTGAGCTCAGGCACAAGACAAGGAATAAACCCAAGCGGAAGTGTCTCTTTGACGAGATCGGAAAACGTAACACCGGGTTCTGCAATGCAGATTTTCTTCTCAGTATCAATTTTTAAAATACGGTTTAATCCGCGAATGCTAATTTTCTGATCTTTATGTTTGGGATCATTCGGATTTGGAACCATGTGGGACACGGCATCTTTGCGAAGAGAAAGAGACGTGCTTTTGTGATTTTTGAGTTGTTCAACAATGTGAGCTAATTTGATGTCGTGAGAAGTGTTTTCCATTATTCATTTTCCCCTATGTCGTTGAAGTCGTTGTCTGACGTTTTTGAAAGAACCATAGAAGAGATCCAATTGCAAAAAAAAGACCGCTTCGTAAATAAACTTCGAAAGGGAAAAAAATGATTAAACCAATACACGTAAGGGCTCCTAAACATGGAACCCAAAATGGGATACGAAAGTGGGAAGTCTTAGCATGCTTCCATTTCGTGCGAAGAAGGCTTACATGAACAGAGAGAAAGACCACAATGATGAGAAAGCTTGTGGTCTGCGCTAAAATCTTGAGTCCGCCGGTAAAAATTAATAAAAGGACAAAGAGATAAACAACGATGGCTGCGAGCCAAGGTGTTTTTCTTGTATTGTGCACTTGTCTGAAAAATTTTGGCAGTAACTGTTCATGGGACATTCCGTACATTAATCGCGAAGCCATGATGAGATTGATGAGCGCTGTGTTTCCGATCGCCATCATGGCAATGAAAGCAAAAGAGTGAAGCATCCATTGTGCATTCGCGGTTTCGAAAAGAAGAAGAAGGGGAGTTGGTGAAGCGATGATTGTTTTTGTGGGTATCGTCATTTGGAGTGCGAGAATGACCAGAACGTAGAGAAAGGTTGAAATCGCAATTGAAACAAGAATAGCGCGAGGAAGATCGCGTGAAGGGTTTTTTGCCTCTTCCGCTAAATTACAGAGATCTTCAAAACCGATAAATGCAAAAAAAGCGATGGTGACTCCAGAGAAAATGGAAATGAAGTCAACATGTTCAAGAGTTCGGTCTCTTACGACATCAATCGAGACATTTTGCAGAAGATATACGCCAACAACAATAACGGCTATCAGTCCCGCGACTTCAACCGCGGTGCAAATCATGTTAACCCACGAGGATTCTCGAATCCCCCAGAAACTGAGAAAAGAGAGCGCTGTCACGAGCAAGACTTGTACGATCGGTTTCGGAATCATCCAGACTTGCGTGAAATAATCACTAAACGCGACCGTGACCGTGGCAGTCGTTGTCAGACCTGTTCCTAAAACAAGAATGCCCACGAGTGTTGCCATGAATTGTCCAGGAAAAGCTCGTTTTACAAAGATGACAGCGCCGCCAGCACTTGGAAAGCGAGCACTCATCTCCGCATAGCTGAGGCCTGTTATGAGAGCGAGAAGCGCTGAAAAGATAAAGCTGAGCCATGCTCCAGTCCCCGTTACATCAATGACTTTTCCGACGAGTGCGTAAATTCCGGCGCCTAGAATGGCACCAACACCGTAGAAGACAAGAGAGAGAAAACTTAATCGACGGGCAAGTGCTGGCAACTCCTCCTCCTTCTCAGTTTTCACTCACTGTATGAACAAAAGAGGTAATCGCTTTTGTGTCAGCGTATTCTAAATATAAATAGGGTTCAATTAACTCAAGTTCGATCAGAAAGAAACTTTTCTTCACTAAAATAACATCAGCGCGTGCGTAGTGCGGTTGACAAGGAAGATGTTCTAAATAGTTTGCTGCCATTCGAATTTCTTCAGAAGATGGTTTGATTGCTTTCATCGTAGCGCCAAATAATTTGTGCGCACGAAAATCGCCAGGCTTGGGAATTTTCACGACGGCATGCGAAAACTCTCCACCGAAAAAGAAGAAAGAATATTCTCCTTGTGACACTTTTTCGAGATATGGCTGAAGAAGAGCCGGTCCCTTTTTGAGAATTGCTTTTACTGCGGTTTGAATTGCGGTGCGGTTTTCTTTTGCAAAAACATCTGTTTGTTTTCCGCCACCTGAAACAAGAGGTTTTACAACAACGCGATTAGTTTTGATTTCAGTCAGCGCATGAAAGAGCGTTTCTTCATTTTGAAGAATAGTTAGGGGAGCAATGGACGCCCCTTTTTTCTGCAGCTCAAGGAGATAACCTTTTTCCGAATTCCAGCGAATGAGTTCGGTCGCATTTCTTACAGGGATCTTTGCTTGATCCATGCGGTCGAGCCACTGCGTGAACTGATCGTGGCAATCAAAATAGTCCCATGCATTTTTGGGGATAACGAAATCAAACTGTTGCCAATCGACTTTCGGATCTTGCCAGTTGACTGAAACGAGTTGAAATCCAAGCTCAGCAAAGTAAGGTTTTAAAACTTCAACTTCATCAAGAAATCCCGTTTTCTGAAGATAGTAAGTAGTATTCGGTGAGCGGAGATAAGCAATTTTCATTATCGTGTGAAGCGCATGATGTTTTCTTTATGTTGCGGGTAACTCTGCACGAGTTGTGCACGAGTCTGAAGTTCAAAATCGCGAAAATCAAAACCGGGGATCACGGTACAGCCGAGAAGTGCTCCTTTTCCTCCTGGCAAAAGCCGAGTTCCTTGCCACGTGTTTGGTTTGACACGATGAAAGAGCGTCTGATTTTTTGTCAGGTCATTGCCGAAGATAACCGAATTTGCATTTCCGTCTGGGTCAATTTGAAACATTTCAACCGGATCTCCCAGATAGAAATGAAAGAGTTCATCTTGCGGAAGGCGATGAAGCGCTGAAAATTCTTCTGGTGTAATCAGATAAAAAATATGCGTGCCGTAATTTCGCTCGCCTTGATGAAGTCCGCCTAAGATTTTTTCAGGTATGCTTCCTGTGGATCGATAGATCTCACGATAAAATCCACCTTCTTCAGGAAGTGGTTCGAGCTTCAAAATGCGAATGATTTGTTCAGGAGTCATTTATGCAGCTCTTTTACGCAGCTTCATCGACGACACGATAGTTTGGAAACATAATCACCGCTGGATGTACTTTAAGTGCTTTTGCGAGGACGAGTGCTCGATCTCGGCCAATTTGTTGACGGCCTGACTCCATATTAGAAATATTAGCCTGAGTCATCTTTGTGAGCTTTGCAAGTTCGCTTTGAGTTAACTCTTGTAAATTTCGAAGTGTTGCCAACATTTCACCAGGCGTCATTGAAATAGAATCATTGGCTAAAATAAATTCCTTCTTTTTAATTTTTTTCATGTTTCACCTCAATAAGTATGTGGATTAATTTCTACCACATACACAATCAATTGTTCCTTATCGATCTTATAAATAACACGCCATTGTTTGTTCAATCGAGAGGACCGAAATCCCTGCCATTCACCTTTCAACGCTTCATCATGAAAACCTTTAATAAATCGTAACCCTTGTGGTCCCTCGAGCTCTATAATTCGCTTCCAGGCTAGATAGTTCTTCCTAATTTCAAGAGGAGTCTTTTTCAAAGACTTCTCGACCGACTTATGTTCGAACACAATATACATTTAATATGCTAAATATTCAATATATTAAATATGTCAACAAAGATTTATTTTAACTCTTGGTTTTTTTTAAGAAAAACCACGGCTTGAATCGACGAATTTAGTATTCCCACCCACCGGCTACAGGAATAAGGGCGCCGGTGAGATATTCAGGACTCTCAACAGCAAGCCATTTTACCACTTCAGCAATTTCTTTGGATTTACTGGTTCGGCCGTAGGGAATTGGCATAGATAATTCTTTTGCGATTTTGAGTAACTCTTCATCTGTATAGCCTGGTGTTTCATTTACCCCCGGAGAGATAGCGTTTACACGTACTCCCTTGGGGCCGAGTTTAACAGCCAAAGTTTTTGTCAAAACAGCAACACCGGCTTTAGCTGCACAATAATCTGCAGACAAGGGCCAGGCTTTCAAATTTTCTACACCAGAGAATGTAAAATTAATGATGTGCCCTTTGGATTCAAGAAGATATTTCAAAGCGTAATATGTGACATAATAAACCACATTAAGATTGAGCTGAATAGCTTCAGTCCATTGTTCTGGTGTCACTTCAAGAATATCTCGGTAATAGAAGGGGCCAATAGTATTGATAAGGAGATCGATTGTTCCAAAATCATGTACGAAATCATCAATCATTTTTTTCGCATTTTCAGGATGAGCAAGATCGTATTTGAGGAGTTTGGCTCGTGAATCATTTTTTATGATCGATTGTTCGAGCTTTTGGGCAACTTGTTCGTTTTGGCAATAATGCACCCCAATATTGAAATGAGCTTTTGCCATGGTAACAGCGAGGGCTTGACCAATATCTGAGCTTGCTCCGACAATGAGTGCGTTCTTTTTTGTCATAGTTATCAAATTTTCCACGGTTTCTTTTTTAATCCGCGGGCTAAGAGAATGGGAGAAGCGATTTGCTGAAGCTTCACCAGTATTTTTACTTTTTCTTCAATGGAAAGTTTTGCTAATTCGCGGCGTCGCTTTTGTTTCGCCTGGAAAAGAGCATCTATTGTTTTATTTTTTTTCAATGTAATTTTCCCATTTCTTTCGAAGAAAATGACGATCCAGGATCGATTCAAGTAATTGTTTGTTTAAACTTACTTCATCTAAAACCTTTCCAATTCGTTCTCGATCTTTCGGCCTATTCGTATCAATCATAATATACACAGCGTCTTAAGTAATTGCGCATAATCTGCGTAATGTTTGATTCGGCGTTGACCACTCGTTAAATTGCTTCTCCACCT
>MGRM01000018.1 GCA_001798185.1 Deltaproteobacteria bacterium RIFCSPHIGHO2_02_FULL_44_16
CACGAACCGCTTTTCAAATTCCAACTAAGATTGGGATTGACCCTCAACGTTTTCATCGATTCCATTTTTATGGAGCACTATAGGAACTGCACTATTGATGGTTATATCGGGATTTGCTTTATTATGGAGAATACGATTCGTTATATATAATGATTTATATTTTCCTTTGCTCAGCTTGTATGACGTAAAAACCAAATTTTCCATTTCTGAACTTGAAGAGTTACAGCAACATATTTTAACGCTTCAGGACAATGAAAAGAAACTAGCTATTAATGCTTCACTCGGCAAAATCGCGACACAAGTCGCGCATGATATACGGGGTCCATTGTCGTCGATGGATGTGGCGTTGTCAGGGTTAGTGAAAGTGAAATCGCAAGATCCGAATTATCTCAACTATCTGAATATTCTTGAGTTAGCGTCCAAGCGATTGCAGGGAACGGCTGATGGTTTATTAAAAAAACGTGAAGAAGGAGAAGAAAAGGAGGCAGTCCTCTTTTCACTCCACTACATCTTGGATGAATTAGTTGGTGAATATCAAACGCAGGAACAGTATCGAAAAATTCTTTTCAAGAAAGAATATCTTTCTCAGTCCATTCAACTTCACGGAGATCCGACAAAACTTCAACGAGCATTTGGGAATATCGTCAAGAATGCTGTTGAAGCGATGAAAGGTGAAGGGACAATAACGGTGCGAACACGTTTTAACGAAAAGAAGTCATTCCCGCAAGATGTCAGCGGGAATCCCATGAGATCCCCGATAACTTCATTCGGGGATGACAGAAGAGTAGTGATCTCTCTTACTGATACTGGTCCTGGAATGGGGTCTGCGACCCTTTCCAAGGTTTTGAAAGGTGGTTACACAGAAGGAAAGGCTGATGGTCATGGCATTGGAATGCAAGTTGTCCGAGAAGTTGCAAATGACTTTGGTGGAGAAATAACAGCTGAATCCCAATTGGGTCAAGGAACGACATTTCATTTCAAACTTCCACTTCCTTCAAAGGATTTGATAACGACAGCAATACGGGATGAGAGTGCATTAGAGAAGTTTGAGATAAAGATTGAACGAGATTCTTCGGATTCGCCTCAGAATGACTTCAGGATATTAGTCGTTGATGATGATCCTTCAATGAGAGCGTTATGGAAAATGCTCTTGGAAGAACAAGGTGTAACACCGATCGTGTGTGAGAGTTATGAGGATGTGGAAAGGAAATTGGGAGATGAACAGATAACAACCGCTGTTGTTGATTATCACTACGATAACAGTGTGCACAATGGAGCTGATGTTATTCGATATCTCAAGACAAAAGGATTGAAATATCTCTATCTCTGTACCGCAGAATATTGGAAACCAGAAGTAAAGCGACTCGCAGAAGAACTTGAGATTAAGATTTGTCCGAAGCCTTTACCGAAGATAACCATTTGTCATCGCGAGCCTGAAGGGCGTGGCGATCTCCCGAAAGCACTGTCTGTAGGAGATTGCTTCGTCGCTGAGGCTCCTCGCAATGACAAGCAGAGCACAAACGGAAAAGGCCTATCAGTCCTCGTCATCGACGATGATCCAGGCATTCGACTGTCATGGAAAGTCAGAAAAGAGATGCTCAAAATTAGCGAATTAACTTCTTATCCGAACATGGAAGCATGCACGTCAAATGGTGTTGTCTATAGTGAAATCGATATCGCTTTCGTCGATAAGAATGTCGAAGGAAGCGTGTGGACACTTGAAAAGACAGTTCAATATCTTAAAGCTCAAGGCATTCCTAAAGTCATCATTGCGACTGGAGAGTCTGCCAAAGAGATCAGTGATGATCCTGCCTCACATCTCGCTGATGGAATTGCAAAGGAGAAAATACCAAAAAATATAGAGGAGCTTCTTTGAGATTTTCGATGCCGACAAATAAAATGCTTTGGGAAACAATATATGGAAGTCGTTTTAAGAATATCTTGATGCAAAAGCCGTTATTGGAAAAAAATCTTATCGACTTTGTGGATTCGCTTCGATCATTAGGCCTCCTTAAAAAAATAACATCATTTCTTTCCATTGGCGCTGGAGCTGGAGAGCGAGAATTATTTCTTGCTCACAAATTACAGATCCCCTTTGGTTATATCGATCCTACAGTTGAATTAACAAAAATATTTTCTCAAAAACTACGCGAAGCAAAACTTGAATTACTTTTACAAGATGAACACTTTGGTCCCTTTGAAACATTTAAGACTCAACATCGTTACGATCTCATTTTTGCTCTTCATTCCTGGTATTATATCGGCGCCAATGAAAGGGCGCTTCGCAACGTTCTTTCACTCCTCACCGAAAAGGGACATCTCTACATTGTCATGATTCCGAGCAATACATTTACCGTAACTTTATCGAAGCAGTTCGGATCGCATGCATCTGATGTCAATTTTCTTTTTTCAAATGGTTTTTCAGTGTGGGCAAAAAAGAAAGGTTACAATCACAAATATCAAGAAAAGGAAGTTGAATTCAATATTCAGGCTTTCTTAGAAAAGAAGAAGTTTACTTCTTACGGGAAAGCGTGGATTGCCTATATGTTGCGACAGGATTGGAATACGATTTCCGTACAAAAGAGGAAGCAGATAAAAGATTTTTTTCTGGATTATCAAAAAAATGGAATGACTCGAGAAACGATTGGGTCACTGATTTTTTGTAAGGGGAGACGATGACTGATACCTTTGAAAACATGCTTGAAAAATATGCTGAACTGATCGTCAAGTTTGGCGTGAATCTGCAGACGGGACAACGATTGCTCATTGGTCCACCAGCAGTTTGGATGCTCGGAACGCCGATTGAGACAGCGCCATTTGTGAGAAAAGTGGCAGAACATGCGTATCGTGCAGGCGCAAGACGAGTGGATGTCATCTGGAATGATCCACAAATGCAACGCCTCCGCATCGAACATGCGCAAACCAATACCTTGACCGATTTCCCAAAGTGGCAAGTCGAAGCCTCAATGGCTCACATCAACAATGGAGATGCTGTTCTCTTCATCTTGGCTGAAGATCCAGATTTGTATCGAGGATTAGATCCTAAAGCAGTTTCAACGTTACAGACTACGACGATGAAACAAACTCACGAAGTTCTTGATGCATTTGCAAAAAGTAAGGTGCAAACTTGTGTTGTCGCTGCACCTGTCAACGGTTGGGCCGACAAAGTCTTCCCCGATTTTCCAACTGAGACTCGCGATCAAGAGCTTTGGAAAGCGATTTTTTCAATGTGCCGTGCAGATCAAGCTGATCCGATTGCCGCTTGGAAAACCCACATGGAACAAATGAAACGCCGTTCCGATTATCTCAATGAAAAACGCTATGACGAGCTTTATTACTCTGCGCCGGGAACTGAGTTGAGAGTTGGCCTTCCCACAGATCACCTCTGGCGACACATCCAGATGACAGATCGGAAGGGGACTTCTTATGTGCTCAATATCCCATCAGAAGAAATTTGGTGTATGCCTCATAAAGATTGTGTTGATGGAACAGTTGTTGCTTCCAAGCCGCTGAGTTTTGGAGGAACAGTCATTGAAGGGATCCGGTTTGTTTTCAAGGAAGGGTGTGTCGTTGAATCATCAGCCACGCAAGGCCAAGAAGTATTGAAGAGTCTTCTCGAGAGTGATGAAGGTTCTCGGCGTTTAGGTGAAGTGGCGCTTGTTTCCCACAGCTCTCCGATATCGCGGATGAGGCGCATTTTTTACAACATCCTTATCGATGAAAATGCTGCAAGCCATCTTGCGTTGGGTCTTGCTTACAAATTTAATATGAAAGGTGGTATCGATATGTCTGACGAGGAATTTCATCGTCTCGGAGGCAACCAAAGTTCTGTTCATGTCGATTTTATGATTGGCTCGGAGAAGATGGATGTTTTTGGTGTGACGAAGTCGGGAAAACGTGAACTGATCATGAATCATGGCGAGTGGGTGATTTAAATGAAACGGCTAAAGTTTAAGCAGCTTTTTTTGGATAAAGAACTTTCCCATCACGAAGGATCGCAGCTTCGAAACTCTGAGGATCTGATTTTTCAAGATCTTCCGGAAGATACGGAAGCGCTTCAATTTGCGGTGTAATCTTGCGGGCAATTTTTGCGAGCAGAAGATGATCTTCTTCTGTGCCACCATGAAAATCTGGTGAAATGACAACGATATCAATATCACTCCATGATCGTGGAGTGTTTCGAGAATAAGAACCAAAGAGAATAACTCGTTCAACGCGGATGTGCTTTTTTAATTCCTGAATAAAGCTTTCCAGAACCTCTTCTACATTTTGATATATTTCCTGCACCATTGGAGAAATTCCTCCGTTTGTTGAAGTAAAAATGAAGCTGCTTTTTTGTCAATTTCTGAGGCCAGCTTTTGTTTAAAAGAAGGATATCGACCTACGATGTAGTAACTATTGAGTCGATCAAGGAGAGAAAATTGTATTTCAGAAAGCGAAAGATCTAAGGAAAGAGCTAAAGTTGAAAGATTGTGACTATATGGTGGGCTATCCTTGCGTAAAGCACACCACATTCCTTTCAGCATTTTTTCAGAAGCTTGTTGGCAGAGGAAAGCGACATAGAGAAAGTGTCCACTTTTGAGCAAAGATGCCGCAGCGCTCAGATCATATGCAGAACGCTCCAGCCATTGCTCAGTAAGTGTTTGTTTTTCTTCCATTTTATTAAAGTTTAATGATTTTATCCGGTCAATGCAATCTTAAAAAAAGATATCTTTTTTGACGGAATCACCCGTCGCTCCGATCGAAATTATAGAAGACGGTCGCTCTAAGCGTCTTATTTATCCCTCATAGTGTCACCGCGTTCTTGGTTTATTCTGTTACCCTCCCTACGGATTGTATTTATTTGAAAAATAAAGGTTTTTTAGTGGAAAAAACAAAGCAACCTTTTTTCTTCCTGCGCGATAAAAATCAACAACGATATGGAGTGTTGATATGAAAAAAATGTTTGCTGTCATGTTGTGCTTTGTACTTTTCGCCTGTTCAAACTCAGAACAAAAAAATGAAGAACCAAAAAAACCACTCCCAAATATTCAGCCAGGATTTTCTCTCGAAGTTGAAGAACTTTCAGAGGGAACATTTTTGACAATCACAAAAGAAGCGCTTGGAAAAGAATTTCTGTTTCAAAAATCACTCACATTTCAGCGTAGCTATGGTGAATCTCTTTCCAATCCAACCAGCAGTGGAATGAAAAGTCACATTGTTCATTTTCAGGAAGAGGGAGATTCTCTTCTTATGCTTGAATCAAGTGATGATTATCAGCCGGGAAATGAATTGAATACTGAAATTCTCATTTCTCAATTCCCCATTCATGAAAAGCGCGAGGACAAACTTGTCTTTGATTTTAATCGCGGAATGAAAAATGTTGCGTTGAGCGGGGAGTGGTATGCTTCTGATTTTGGCGGTTCTTATATTGAACCGACATATGCCTTTCGTGTTGAAGATGCTTTTCTCGCTGAAACACAAATGTTGACAAAGGGACTTTCGCTTACACAAACTCTCACGGTGAGCGAACAAAACCTGTTTCTTCCCGTTGAGATGAAATATTATTTTTCGCAATATTCACCGAATCCAAAATATGTTCCCATTGACTCTCCCGGTTTCGATATTCTTGGCTATTTTGAAGCGAATCCTTTGGTTCAGGATGATTTTGGAATGGCCTACACACACATTACGCGATGGGATCTTTCAAAACCGATTGTGTATTATATTTCACGAGATGTGCCTGAAGAATATCGGAGTGCAGTAAAAGAAGGTGTGCTCTATTGGAATAAAGTTCTGGGCAAAAATTTTCTGCAGGTTGAACTTGCTCCTGAAGGTATTCAGGCGCCTGATTTTGAGCACAATGTTATTCAATGGCATTCAGATCTTGAAACAGGTGCCTATGCAGATGCTCAAGTTGATCCAAGAACAGGTGAAATTTTGCATGCACAAATTTTCGTTTCCAATTCTTTTACCACATGGACACGATATTATGTTCTTCCACGTTTCGAACGCACACACGGAAAAAAAGATGATATGTTCAATGATATTCTTGGAATACAAGAAGACAAAGAGCACGAGATTTTATTGCCAGAGGAGTTTCTGAAAGCACGGTTGTGTTCGATGAATGTTTCTCACGCATTTCAAGATCTCTACCGTTATCGCGACTTCATGCAAAAGATTCCGGTTGAGCGCATTATGGTGTTAACAAACGATTATCTTCGTTGGGTCATTGCGCATGAAGTGGGCCATACTCTTGGGCTTCGTCACAATTTTGCGGCAAGCACCATCAATGAAGGTTCTGATAAAGAAACTGTAGAGTTGCTTAAAAAATATAGTGAAGAAGGAAAACTCCCGGAGAGTGTTGAACTCCCAAGCAATTCTGTCATGGAATATCCTGTTTTTGGAGACAGGGTTCTTATTGGTTCAATGATTCGAGATCAGGCGCGAAAGCCGCTTCCGTATGATCAGTTTGCGCTTCAATGGGGATATCTGAATCCCGAGAAAGATCCGGAGTATGCAGGAATTGCCTTTTGTACTGATTCACAAATTGGTGAATATGAAGATTGCCAACGATTTGATGCTGGGAAGCATTTTCTTGCGCGTCGCGCGGAAGTTACTCTGAAGTTGTTTCAAGATATTCCAAGGAGTCTCTCTGAAAGATATCTCGCAGCAAAAGCGCATTTGAATCTGAAACTGAGAAGGCCTATACAAGAGGCAACGCCAAATGCGGCATCGCTTATAAGACCACTTCTCTTTTCCTGGTTTGATCTTCTCTATCCTCTCACAAATGATATTCGGCTTCTTTCTCTTGAGCGATCTTTTCCTGAACTTATCGATGTTGACGATGATGAAGTTTCGATGAAGGAACTTGAGTGGCTTAATCGGGAAGAAGAATATGCAGGAGGCATTGCAACTCTTTTGGCGCTTCTGAACCCAGATCAATACAAAACCATTGTTGATGGATTTGATCGTGACTTCCAGAAAGTTATTTCAAAGGACAGTTTCTTAAAAGCTTTAACTCCTGAGGGAAAAGAGATCTCATTTAGCTCAGATGAATTGAACCATATGAAACAACAATCGCGTAAGCTCTTTGCTGAGATCGATGATTTCATTGCTCGTGATATCACAAGCATATTACAGATAGGACCATTCAAGGAACTTTCCGATGTCGAAGAGGTTGAACCAATACTTGCACAATGGGCGGAATTTCTCCTGACAGAAGGGAAAGGGCTCGAATTTCGTTTCTCATTTGAAACAAGAAGTCAATCCGTGTCACTTTTATTTTCGCCTGGAACATTTCCTGACTGGCTTCAAGCTTCAATCCCAAACATAGCAACTAAGCTTCGAGAAAAACTAGAAGCTGGTTTTAAAATGCCATTAGAGGAAATTGATCTTAAAACTTTTCCACGAAACGAGCAGCAAAAAATCATGGATGAGCTTTCGCTTTATTATGCGCTTGGTTCCTCGGAAGAAGAAACATCTTCGTCTTTAGATGAAGAGGAACAACAAGTTTCAAATGAAGCTCACTAATTGAACGTGTTCATTTTTCCATAATTCAAACACAATTTCCGAACAGTTCTTTTTCACAGCTCATCAATGGCTCCAAAAAGCCATTTTATTCAACTTTGGTGTTGGCATGAGTGTTGCTTAACTAAAGAAGAAAGCAGTGCTCATATTAACCAAAGGAGGAGCTATGGCAATACAAGTTGGAGCTGTATCAGGAACATCAAGAGGATTAGATGTGAATGAGGTGAATACGAATTTTGTAGAAAATAATGAGGAAAGTAGTCAATACAATCATGCAGAATTTCAAGAGAAGTATGTTGTGCAGGAGGGAGCGAATTCGGTGTTTGCTAACCCTGGTGCAGCCGCGGCTGTGCTTATTGTAAAATTGCAGGAAGAAAATGTTAAAGCGACAAATCGTAAACTGGACCAAGACGAAGCGCGACTTAACAGAATAAAAGAGCGAAATGAAAATACGGAAAGAAACGTCCAAGCTATTAAGGAGCGATTGGATGAGCTTGCAAGACAGCGAGCAGAAAAAGAAGAATAAATAAAAAGGAGCGCCAATGAAGAAAATAAAATCAATGAGTTCTGTCATGCGAACATCGGCATTTGTCGGGTGTATTATGATACCAGTGAGTTTTGTTATATTTTTGGTTGCTGGATTTTCGGATCCAGAGGAGCTTCATTTGTTTGATGTCGTTGTTCAGCCAGGGATGTCGATTCTAAAGAGGATAATGGCCATGAGTCCGATGGCGATAACACTCATCTTTGGAACATTTGTTGTCTATTTTTTGTATCGATTTTTCCAAGCTCTTTCGCAAGGAGAAATATTTACGAAATATGCAGTGCAATCATTACGAAAAGCAGCCTGGTTTTATCTGATAGGTAATTTGCTGCATGTTATTTCTTATGCAGCTACTGTTCATTTTCTTCAGGATTTCAACTGGCAAACAAATATTCAATTAACATTCGATAGACTTGTAGAAAACAATATTACAACCCCTCTTTTATTTCTTCTTTTTTCATGGATTCTTGAAGAGGGGAGAAAATTAAAAGAGAGTAGTCTCGCTTCATAAGAAAGCTTTTGGATAGAGTTGAAATAAGGGTGATCCGCCTCTGCCGATGCTTCGGCGTGATAAACGGTCGCCCTTATTTTTTGTATTTTTTTTCGTCCATCTTTCCGAAAATCAAAACACCAAAATCGAACACATATTTTTATTGCTGCGCAAACGCACATTTTAAGTGGATTTCATGTTGGCACACATGTTGCTTTATAAAAAAGCAGTGAATGAAATATTAACCTTTATCAAGGAGGAAAAATGAGTGTTTCATATGTTGTTGCAAAAAAACCGGAAGTGCGGATTCAAGAGCCATCCATTTGCGCTGGAACTCTTGAAGTATGTCAGCCAGTAAAATTTCCGCAAAGAAGAAAAGAAATAAGTTTTGAAGTGCAGCAGAGGAATTGGGAAAAATTTTCAGGGTTTAATGTAGGTGCACAAAGTGTTCTTGTACGTAGTATTCCTTCAGAAATTGAACGCTCACCGACAGAGCAGCTTTTGCCGAAATTAACTCCATGGGAGCGATGGAAGTTGCCAGTGCCACCATATGCTCCACCACAACGGCCATTTGAGCCAGGCGAGATTGTCCCGTTACAGTCGTATGATCAAAATACAACGATCAGTTATGGAATTCCTCCTTCTGTACCACTTCCGACACCAAGCCCATCGGAAAAATGGGAAGTAAAAGAAGTGAAAGTCAAAGTTGGATTACCAGGAACGGGTGTGGAAGTGGTTGTGACACCAAAAAAGGATGACTAATATGAACAACATCAGAAATATCAGCAAAGCCATGAGAGTTTTTTGTTTTGTGACCTTTACCGTCATGAGCATTGCTTTACCGCTTTTTGTTTTTTATGCACTCACGGCAACGGAAACATCGTCGCTTGTTCATTTTGACTTTTCGTTGGCACTTCCAATCACAAGTAAGATGATTCTTATCTTGCCATATTCATTGGCATGGTTGTTTTTCCTCTTTGTGACTTATTTTCTTTATCGTTTCTTCGACTCTCTTTCTTTAGGTCAAATTTTTACGCTTCAAAATGTTCAGCTTCTCAGAAAGAGCAGTTGCTTCTATTTCGCTGGAAATGTTATTTACATTTTATCATCCATGATTGTCTTTTTTGGTTTCCCTGATTTGAGATTGCAGGAAAAATTTCACTTGCATCTGAAACTTCAGATGTTCCTTGTTCCCATTTTTCTGTTTCTTGTATCAAGCATTATTCATGAAGGCCAAAAACTAAAGGAGGCACAATGACAACGATTTATACTTCAAAATACGAATATAGAATTCCAGAAGAGTTACAATGTATGCGGTTCGGAGGATGTTCAAGTGAATCCACGAGCATTGAAGTTGATACAATATGGAAAAAGTTTTCCGGTTTTAATCCAGGATCTTTGAGTGTGATTGCGCGAAGTGAGCGTCCTGTTGGGCCAGGCCCACGACCTTGGCCAAGACCTGAGCCGCCTCCATGTTGCCCGTGTCCTTGTCCTTCTCCAAGGCCAAAACCGTGGGAGTAGCCGGTTGATTTATGAAGCCCTGACGACCTCAGGGCTTCATTATATTTCCCTCTTCCTCAACGCAACTGAAGCTACCGTATGAGCCGATAATTTCTTAAAAGAGCGTGGTTTTGCAGGTGAAAAAATGGTACGTTGTGATCATCTTTTCGAGAGGATCCCATGGCCGAAGCGTCAAGTCAGGAAAAAACAGAAGACGCAACACCGAAGCGACTTCGCGACGCTCGCAAAAAAGGGCAAGTGGCGCGTTCGCGGGATATGAATACCATTGTGCTGCTGATTGCCGCCTTTCTTCTTCTGGTCGCGATGAAGGGGATGATGGGTGAACATCTGCGCGCTCTGATGCAGGGAAGTTTCGATGTTGCGGCACGAAAAGATTTAACCATCGAACTTCTTTTTCTCCAGGCGCAGCAAACTTTTTTTGCCTACATTCAAATCATGTATCCTTTTTTGCTCGCCCTCAGCGCGGTTGCTCTCGCGGTGAGTTTTTTTCAGACTGGCCCTGTTTTTTCGCCTGAACCCATGAAGCCACAGTTGAAACGGCTCAATATTATCGAAAATCTGAAAAATATGTTTAAGATGACAACCTTCATCGAACTTCTCAAAAATATTGCAAAGGTCAGCCTTATTTTTTTACTCGCGTATCTCGTCATCTATGATCGTCTTCGCGATGTGGTGTTAACCACTCAAGCAACGCCAGAACAGTCGATGAAGCTCGCCGCAGAAATCGTGACCGATTTTCTGATCAAAGTTTTTATTGTCTTTATCTTCATTGCGATTATCGATTTCATGGTTCAACGTTGGCAGTATAAGAAAAATTTACGCATGACCAAAGAAGAAGTGAAACGAGAATACAAGCAGGATGAAGGAGATCCGCTGATTAAATCTCAACGCCGTCAACTTCATCAACAGCTTGCTACAACAGATGCGAAACAAGCTGTGAGTACTGCCGATGCTGTCATCACGAACCCGACCGAAGTCGCGGTTGCGGTGAAATATAATGATAAGGAGATGGTCGCGCCAACAATTGTGGCAAAAGGCCAACGCCTTTTTGCACAAACCATACGCGAGTTTGCGGAAGAGGCGCACGTTCCCATTGTTCAAAATGTGCCACTTGCATGGGCGCTGCTTGAAATCGATATCGGAGAGGAGATCCCCGAAGATCTCTATCAAGCGGTCGCCGAAATTTTAGTCTATGTTTATAAACTGCGTGAAGGTGTGACCAAAGATCCTGTTTGACATTTGATGACCCATCCCGTAAATCCAAAAAAAGTAGATTGTTCAACCACTTGGAGGCTTTCATGGCCCGCATCTTCCTTCGAAATATCTTTCTCATTCTTCTTGCGCTCGCGAGTTTTTTGCCTTTGCCAGTGGAAGCGGCATTTAATGCCGATGTCGTCACCTTTCTCCCGGCAAATGACGGCGGTCGCTTTATCACCGTCTATGAATCAAGCACGCTTCAGCAACTTCGTTTTAATCTTGGACTTTATTTTGATTACGCCTTTGAACCGATTGAATTCGCAGATCAAACAGGTCAGCGTCGTCGCGGAATTATCGATGATCTCGTCATCGCAAACTTAGGTGGAGCAATTGGAGTTACGGATTGGTTGCAGCTCGGTTTTAATGTTCCCATGGCCGTTTGGGAAACTTTTTATAATCCAAATCTCACCGCAACAGCCGTCAGAAAGCAGAGTCTCTTCGGAAAACTTGCTGATCCGCGCATCGATTTTAAACTGAGACTTCTTGATATCGAACGCTATCGTGTTGGTCTTGCGATTGTTCCTTTTCTCTATTTTCCCGTCGGCAGAGAAGAATATTTTCTCGGAAACGGAATGTGGTCGGGTGGTGGTATGCTCGTGTTTGATGCTGATATTCAAAATGTCGTTTCTCTCGGTTTGAACTCTTACTATCGCGTGTACAAACGCTTTCGTTATGACACGAATAACGTGAGCGCTATTATTAATGATACGATCGGTTTAAGCGGTGCGATGAATGTTCGGATGACTCGCTCGTGGAGTTTAATTGGAGAAGCGTGGATTGAATCAGTGGCAGAAAGTCTTGATGAACTAAAAAATGGAACTCTGGTGCATCTCCAAAATCCTGCGGAATTTTTAATCGGTACTCGTTTTCAGCCGCAAAAACACGCGCGCGGACTTGGGTTTACCATTGCTGCCGGTCGTGCGATGACAGCGGGCATTGGTTCTCCCGATTTTCGTATTGTGACCGGTATCAATTATCGCAAACCAGCGGTGGCAAAGCTTCCGGAGCCTGTTGAAGTGGAAGCAGTTGTTGAAGAAAAAATTGTGATTACGCAAAAAATTCACTTCGAATTTAATAGCTCAAGCGTTCGACCTGCGTCGTATCCAATTCTTGATGATGTGGCGACATTACTTGCTGCGAATCCGCAGATTCAACATATCAAAGTAGAAGGGCATACGGATAATGTCGGTGGTGATGCTTATAACCAACGACTTTCAGACAAACGTGCCAAGTCTGTGGCTGAATATTTGGTGACGAAGGGCATTGCCTCCGATCGACTTTATCCTGTTGGATATGGTGAGTCCAAGCCGATCGCCGATAATACCTCATCGCGTGGCCGCGCACGCAATCGTCGTACGGAATTTACTGTTGTCGATGCTTTCTAATGAACGACATCCACTTTCAACTCCTGTTCAATATATCAAAGGTGTAGGCCCAGCTCTTGCCGAAAAATTGAAACGTCTTGGCGTGATGACCGTCGCCGATCTTTTTTATCTCATTCCTCATCGCTATGTTGATCGACGCCATATTCTTCCTTTAGCGCAATTATCAGAAGGAAAAGAAAAAACCGTTACGGGCACGATTGTCCGTCGAGGCATTTCATTTTTAGGACGACGACGGAAAAGAATTTATAATGTTATTCTTGAAGATGAATCAAAAGGTCGCGTTTCTCTGATCTGGTTTTACTTTAAGCAGCGCTATATGGAAGAACGCTACCCAGAAGGAGCGAAGCTCCTCGTCTCTGGTGAGGTGGTGCGTTATGGAAAAGATTTTCAGTTCATTCATCCCGAAATTGAAATTCTTTCGACAGAAGAAGATGCGTTAGCCTCAGCAAAAATTCTTCCTCTTTATCCTTTGACAGAAGGCCTTTCGCAGAAAACGATACGCAAAATTCTTCAGACAGCGTGGGGAAAATATCATCATGAAGTTGAATCTGTTTTTCCTCCCTATTTCCTTGAACAGCATCAACTTGTCCCAACGAAAGAGTGTCTGGAACAACTTCATTTCCCCCAAATAACGGAAAAACTCGAAAAGCTCTTAGAAGGCAAGTCACCTGCGCATCGAACGCTTATCTTCGATGAGTTTTTCTTTTTGGAACTCGGCCTTGCACGTCGTCGGCAAAAAAACAGCGTCGCCTCTGGAATTCGTTTTGCCATTGATCAGAAACGACATGCAGATTTTTTAAGCTCACTTCCTTTTATGCTGACACCGGCTCAACAAAAAGTGATCACAGAAATTTTCAATGACATGCATGCACCGCGTCCGATGAATCGACTTTTGCAAGGGGATGTGGGGAGTGGCAAAACCGTTGTTGCTCTCGCAGCAGCGCTTCAAGCTATTCACACTGGCTATCAAGTGGCGATCATGGCTCCGACAGAACTCTTGGCGGAGCAACATTATCAGACCATCTCACGTTATCTCACGCCACTGCAGCTTCCACATCGTTTATTGACGAGTTCGCTGAAAGGAAAAGAGCGGGATGTGACTCTTGCGGGTTTACAGAATGGGGAGATTCCGTTTGTGGTGGGAACGCATGCCTTAATTCAGGAGGATATTCATTTTCAGAAATTAGGCTTTGTGATTATTGATGAGCAACATCGTTTCGGTGTTTTGCAACGACAAGCTATTCGCCACAAAGCGAGCATGTGCGATATGCTCGTGATGACCGCGACACCTATTCCTCGCACTCTTGCCATGACGCTCTATGGAGATCTTGATGTTTCGGTGATTGATGAACTTCCTCACGGACGAAAATCGATTCTGACGAAACTCTATTCGGAACCCAAGCGCGAAAAACTTTATGAAGGGATGTTGCATGAACTTCGTTTAGGCCGACAAGTCTATGTCATTTATCCGCTCATCGAAGAGAGTGAAAAAATCGATCTTAAAAATGCGACTGATATGTCTGAAGAGATTCGTGCGCGCTTTGCTCCTCAGTATGCAACAGCTCTTTTGCATGGTCGCATGAAAGCAGAGATGAAAGAAGAAATTATGCATCAGTTTCGTGCGGGGAAAATTCATATTCTCGTTTCCACCTCGGTGGTGGAAGTCGGTGTTGATGTGCCGAATGCAAGTGTCATGGTGATTGAACATGCTGAACGCTTTGGTTTGTCGCAACTGCATCAACTTCGAGGTCGTGTGGGGAGAAGTGAACATCAATCCTATTGTATTTTGATGGCAGACTATCGACAGTCAGAAGAAGCAAAACGTCGTTTGCACGTGATGACGGAAACAACAGATGGATTTAAAATTGCGGAAGAAGATTTGGCCATACGTGGACCCGGAGAATTTATAGGTACCAAACAATCTGGTATTCCTCCTTTTCGCGTTGCGAATCTTGCACGAGATGTAGCTCTTTTATCGGAAGCTCGAGCAGCCGCTTTTACCTTGATGCAAGAAGATCCTGAATTATCTTTGGAAAAACATCGAAAATTGCGGGAAACGCTCTTGTCTCGCTGGGCCGGAAAGCTTGAACTTGCGCAGGTAAGTTAATGATGCTAGCAGACCAAAAGGTGCCTGACGAATTTCTGGAACGATTTTGGTTTCAGAAAGCGTCTGGCACTTCTTTTGGTCTGCGATCGTGTCGCCAAAAGAAGTGTCAGGCAGTTTCTTGCATCAACACCATGCCAGAAATCTGCCAGACACCTTTTGGCTCTTTTGAAATGGCTCTAGGAGATTGTATGTCTTGCGGGCAAGATTTATCACAGCGACCAAGATTGCCGAAATGGCTGAAAAAACCAGTTGTCAACTATACCCGCGTCCATGCGGTAAAGCAGAGCCTTCGCGATCATCGACTTCATACGATTTGCGAAGAGGGGAAATGCCCTAATTTAGGGGAATGTTTTGAACGCGGCACTGCCACCATTATGGTGATGGGAGATATTTGCACGCGAGCATGTCGATTTTGTGCGGTGAAAACAGGACGCCCACGTCCACTCGATCCTGAAGAGCCACTGAATACTGCGAAGCAAATTCATCTGTTGGGACTCAAAATGGTGGTGCTTACGTCTGTGGATCGCGATGATCTTGATGATGGCGGCGCAGCGCATATTGCTGAATGTATTCGTGAAACAAAAAGACTCAATCCAGAAACAAAAATTGAATTTTTGACTCCTGATTTTGATGCAAATTCAGATTGTATTCAAACCGTATGCGATGCTGTGCCCGATGTTTACAGTCACAATATTGAAACCGTGGAACGATTAACGCCAAAGGTGCGTAGTCGCGCACAATACCGTCGTTCGCTCGATGTTCTTCGATATGCATTTCATTTTTTAAAAATCGTAAAACCAGATGGTGTGACGAAATCTGGCATTATGCTCGGTCTTGGCGAAACCAAAGACGAAGTGATTCAGACGCTTAAAGATCTTCGCGAAGCGAATGTCGAATGTGTCACGATGGGGCAATATCTCCAACCAACTCCAAAACATTATCCCGTCGTTGAATTTATTGAGCCGCAACGTTTTGAGGAATATGACGATATCTGTCGCGAGTTGGGATTTCGGTATTCCTTTTGCGGCCCTTTTGTGAGAAGTTCCTATATGGCTGAGCAAGTTTTTGAAAATGAGCCGATGAAACCGAAAATATATGTACCCCAAGTTTTATGATCAAAGGAGAGAGCAATGGATCGTAACTTAGCCCTCGAAGTTGTCAGAGTCACTGAGCTTGCGGCATTAGCGGCCGCGCGTTTAATGGGTCGCGGCAATGAAAAGCTGGCTGATCACGCAGCGGTTGAAGCGATGCGACAAGCATTCGACGCGATCTCTATTCGCGGTACCGTTGTCATTGGTGAAGGTGAACGCGATGAAGCTCCGATGCTCTATATTGGAGAGCGCGTTGGCGATGGCACTGGTCCTGAGGTTGATATTGCGCTCGATCCTCTGGAAGGAACAACGATTTGCGCGCGCGGGAAAGAGAATGCGTTAGCGGTGATTGCGATCGCAAAAAAAGGGGGATTTCTTCACGCTCCTGATACGTACATGAAAAAAATTGCAGTGGGCCAAAAAGCTGCTGGTGCAATTGATATTACAAAAACCCCAAGCGAAAACTTAAAGAATATTGCACGTGCTCAAGCATGCGAAGTTTCAGATTTAACGGCGATTATTTTGAATCGCCAGCGTCACGAAGAGCTTATCCGCGAAGTGCGCGAAGCAGGAGCGCGTATTCGATTGATTGATGACGGTGATGTTTCCGCAGCCATTGCGGCATGTCGTCCCGGTTCGGGCGTTGATGTGCTTATGGGGACTGGCGGGGCGCCCGAGGGAGTACTTGCGGCAGCTGCGCTTCGCTCAATGGGTGGGGACATGCAAGGAGTGCTCATGTGGAGAAATGAGCACGAAAAAGAACGCGCGCGCAAAATGGGAATAACGGATTTACAAAAAGTGTATCAGCTTCACGATCTTGCCAATGGGCCCGTGATGTTTGCCGCAACTGGCGTGACTCAGGGCGATTTTTTAAAGGGTGTCAAATTTTATGGGGGTGGTGCAACGACCCATTCCGTGGTGATGCGTTCCGAAACAGGAACGATTCGCTATATCGAAGCGTTTCATGATTTTAAGAAAAAAACGATGTACACCACAGAAGACGGAAGTGTGAAAAAACGTTGAGTGTTCCAAATTCCGATCCGGAAATCCGAAAAACCGAACACTTTTCAAAGCAACAAAAATTATCAAACGTAGATAAATCAATGAAGTACAGGAATCCGAAAAGTGGTACGCACTTTGCTATGTCTATTGTGACTCTAGAGGACTCACGTCATGACTGAAAGAGCGCTTCTTATTTCCCATATTCGTTGGCTCAGTTTTTCACGCCTGACCATGTCAATTGGGTTTCACTTTATTCAACCTACGTTGGCTATTATTTTTCTTTATCCTCCCTTTGAATTTTCGCCTGCACAAATTGGAATTATTCTCATGCTTTATACTTTTGCTGACAGAGGGTTAGCGGTTTTCTGTGCACCGATAACAGATCGATTAGGACCAAAACTTTCACAAGTAGTCGGTTTTTTTGTGGTCGCCATTTCTTTTCTCCTTTTATGTTTTATTTCAAATTTGTTTCTCGTCAGTGCACTTTTTGTGCTTTGCGGATTAGGGTTTTCTGTTTCTACTGTTGGGTTTCGTTCTGCTATTGGAGGTATTGCTGATCATGATTTACGACTTAAGGGGTATTCTGATGGGAATATTGGTGTGTGTGCCGGTGCTATTATTGGACTCGTGGTTGCATTTCTTCTTCCATATCGTGAAATGTTTCAAATTCCTCTTCTTCTCGGTTCATTTTGTTTCTTCATTTCAGCCGCTGTCGTAAGGTATCTTACAACAGATCTTCATGTCTCGGGCCATAGCATTAGTTTTTTAGATTTATTGGCACTTTTTCGAAAACCGGAAGGACGACGTATTTTGCGAGTTGGCATGAAGTATATTCTTTATTCATCTTCGGCCTTTGTAGTCTACTTTGCCTTTTTTGATCTAACGCCACTTTATTTTGAAAAAAGTATTGGAGTGCCAGAAACACTCGGTTGGATATTTTCAATGACGAGCATTATGACGATTCTTTTTCAAAGAAGTGCAAGCAAGCTTTTTACTCGAATTGCAGTACGCTGGGAAGATGGCACGATCATCATTGCGCTTTTGATGGTGATCTTTGCAGCATTTATCTACACGCAGTGGTGGGGTCATTTGAGTGCCTGGTTTGTTTCAGCTCTTCTTGGATTTACTGTCATCTTTATGGGTCCTGCGTCAGATTATTTGGTGAGTAAGCATGTTCCAACTGAATATCATTCCTATATTTTTGGACTCAAGATTACCTCGGGGGCTATTGCAAGATCCTTTGCTGTTTGGATTGGAACTCAATATCTGCAACTAGCACCAAATATGGGATGGAAGATTCAGAATATATGGGTGCTTTTAGCCATTATTCCTGCAATTGTGCTTGTTGCAGCACTCTATAAAAGAGTTCTTTTTTTATTGCAGAATAGACAAGTACGGGTGTTTGTTAAAGAAGAGATTTCTTAAAGGAAGATAAAAGAGAGAATGAATATGAAATGGATTCCCTATCGCGGTGAAAGCTATCTTGACTATCCGGCTACCATTGAATGGTGTCAGTCGCTCGCAAAAGCTTATCCCGATTGGGTAAAGCTCGAAGAGATTGGCATGAGTCGTCATGGACGACCAATTTTATTGATCACCATTGGAAATATGAAGGGGGATTATCTTAGTCGTCCAGCTTTTTGGACAGATGGAGGAACGCATGCTTCTGAATGGACAGGTGTAATGACGGTTCTCTATTCGGTTTCAAAATGGATCGAAGGATTAAGTCACAATGATAAAAGTTTATGCGAGTGGTTCCATCGTCACACCGTTTTTGCTCTTCCATGTATCAGTCCTGATGGATTTCAGGCACTGCAGCAAGGCGAACCATTTATGCGATCCACTTTGAGACCGCCTAAAGAAGAGGAAGTACGTCGCGGTTTTGAACCTTGCGATGTGGATGATGATAACGTTGTAAGATGGATGCGATGGAAGCATCCGTCAGGCTCTTTTGTTATTGACGAAGAAAATCCTTCTCTCATGCGACCACGTCGACTTGATGATCCCACAGAAAAAGCTTATTTTTTCTGTCAAGAGGGAAAATTTCTGCAGTGGGATGGAATCAGTTGGACTTCTGCTTCTCTTAAATATGGATGTGATCTCAATCGTAATTTTCCTGTTTTTTGGAAACCCTACAACATGATTGGTTTGGATGGTGGTGATTATCCTTTAAGTGAATTTGAAAGCAGACTTGTTTTTGATACATTTGTGAGTCGAGCTTACATTGCTGCAGCCGTTACAAATCACACTTATACCGGTTGTATTTTGACAGCTCCACATCGACCCGAAACTCCACTTCCCGATTCGGATATATTAATGATGGAAGCTCTTGCAAAAGAAGCTGTTGTGGGAACGGGGTATCGCGTTTTTCGATTTTATCCTGATTTTGTTTATGATCCAAAGAATTTGATCACAGGAGCATGGGATGAAACAATTACATGTCTTTTTGGTATCCCCGCATATTCAACTGAGCTGTGGGATCCATATGGTTTTTGCGGAATTCATCAGACTAATCCAGCGCGTGAATTTATAGTGCCGAACTTTGAAAACATTCTTCAGATGATGCGAAAATTCAGTTCACTTCCAAATACGATGACTGCATGGAAACCTTTTGATCATCCTCAATTAGGAAACGTTGAAATTGGTGGGATCGATTATTTACGTACTATTCGCAATCCTCCAGTTAATTTCCTGGCTGCAGAATGTCAAAAAGGATTTCAAATTTGTGATCGCATTCGAAAAACGCTTCCAGATGTGTATATCAAAACAAAGTTGATCAAATTTAGTGAAAACATCATGAAGCTTGAATGTATTTTTGAAAACTACGGTTATCTGGCAACAAATCTTCTTCAACACGCAGAAACGCTTCGTTATCCCCCAAAGAGTTCTGTGAAAATGAGTGTTTCAGATAATATAAAAATTGTTGAAGGGATGCTGGAACAATCAGTTCCTTCACTCGACGGTTGGGGAATGCTTTCTTCTATATTTAAGCGTCATCCAACCTATGCAATGCTTCCTCAAAAAAGTAATGCTACTAAAATAACATGGCTTCTTCAAGGGAATGGCTCTATTACGATTCAATGGAAAATGGGTCGTGCTGGGAAAGGAATCGAAAAAATTAATATATAAATTAAAGCATCTCAATATGTTAATTTAACCTAAGGAGGAAAAAGTGAAGGAAGAAATCAAAAACGATGAAGTTTTGGATGTAAAAAAGATTATAAAAGTTGATGACGATGGTTTTGAAATTATTGATATGAAAAATCTCATAATCTTTAGAGATCTTGCAGGATACACGATAATAACAAGGTAAGTAATAAAATGATAAAAAATTTGGCTTCTTTGGAAATTTTTCATCTATTAGGGGATTCCCATAATGGAGGCAAAAGGGTGCTTTTGTCTTCTGATGGGCGGATTTATAAACCACGGTGTATATTTTGGGAATGGTTATTTCTAGGAGTCGACAGTCCTTTTCGTCATGCATTGAAGGAGTTTTGTTTTTATTCTGAGTATTCAGAAAATAATTTTTTATTACCAAATTTACTTTTTTCTATTGTAAATGAAATTCCACAATATGGTTATGTTGAACGTCTTGAATATCAAAAAGCCAATAAGTACACTCTAGCGGAGTTTGAAGCGATCGGTGCTACAGTTGCCTTACTCGGCTGGTTTGGTCTTTCAGATTTACACAAAGAAAATGTCGCTTTGGGAAGAGATGTTAATGGAAAACTCATTTTTTGTCCCATCGATATTGAGATTCTATTTCATGATTTTTCTCTTATTTCACAAACTTGTTTATTTCCAACAAGTGTGGACAAAAAAAATATATGTGGTTTGACACAGCTTATCCGTTTTGCGAGGGAGGCCGGTTCATCAAAGTTTGCTGTTGCAATGTGTCATGGTTATCTTGAAGCGATGATACATTTAAACAAAAATGGTTATATTCTAGACCGTTCAATAGAAGTGGCCTCACTTTTTAGGACAGGAAATGGGTCTGTCATAAGTGATGCCCTGCGGTTTTAGCCTAGGCTGCACAATGCAGTTTCG
>MGRM01000019.1:0-12731 GCA_001798185.1 Deltaproteobacteria bacterium RIFCSPHIGHO2_02_FULL_44_16
AGTGGCTCATGTCTTCCTTCTACATCACCACCACATTTTATCCAAGATAATCAATGCCACTCAAGGAAGTTTTTAGAGGTGCCCTATACCATGGACCACAAACCAAACTGGCAAGGATTTTCTCACAGGGGGCCTTTGACTGAGGTGCGTCGATGCAATCTCAAAGATCGCGCCGATGGAAACAGAGGCGGCAAGGAGCGTAACCGAAGCCGCCGTACCCCGAGAGAAAATGCGATGACAGTTTGGGGTTCTCTTCTTTTTTTCTTTTTATCTCTTCGTATGCTCGATACGGTCATCGAATATGTTCAGAAACAGAAAAAAATGACAGCCCCGCCTTTTGGACGCATTATTTTTACTTCAGAACAGACTTAACTTATTCGTTGAAAAGGGGAGGATCGAGGAAAAAGACGATCAAGTCTTTTGCTGACCTCTTCGGGAATATTGGCATCTTCTGAAGCAAATCCTTTGAGCATAGTGCGGTGCCATCCCAAATTAAAAGCTGCTTTCGAAGTGAAAGGATGTGCTTCGGCAATCGTCGTCGCATCGGCATAGACATGGCCAAGTTCTTCTGGCGTTGTGCGACGAAACCACGCGTGAAAAAGTCTTTCCAGAAGAGAACGATCTGCAAGCTCAGGGCGATGAAGCACGACCGTTTGTTCAATATCAAATCGACCCTGTAAATCACTTCGATCAAAAAGAAGCCGAATGGGCCTTGCTGCTTGTGAAGGAGGGAGTTTGCTCACACGCGTGAGCACCTCAGGATGATGGCCTATTGGTAATTTCTCAATATTATCAAGGAGTTGTGTCATTGAAGCCACAGCGCTGGCACCAAATAAATTTCGAAGGGCATTCAAAAATCCATCTGAGGGAGGAGGAGCAATGATGGTTGAACTTTGGGCTCTTGCGCTCAGTCGCCGTGCGGCATCCAGCGCTCCTGGCAAGAGGGCTGTTTCTTGTTCTGGAGGGCGAATCGAAAGGCTAAAACCAGGTTTCTCTATCTTCGGAGCCATAATTGCTCTGACATAATGTCATTTGAAGGGAAGCATCAAGGAGAAAAGCAATTCATTTGAAAACTGAAAAATGCTGATGCCGAGGTTGAAAAAGTCCGCAGGAGGCGATTGTCGAGCGGCGTCTTCAGACACTGGCAACGAAGCCTCAATACCCAGTAGGCTGAAGCGCAGGCAAAAATCTGGCGTGTGAGGATTTTTGCCGTAGTGAGACAACGCCTCCGAGAGACTTTTTCAATAATCTGTTAGAGAAACTTTTTGCCATGCGTCGCCGTTATCGTCGTTGCAATGCCGCCGCGAATATTGAAATCGGCTTTAACTTCCATCCAACGCGGTTGCACCGCTTCTACGACATCAGACAAAATCCGATTCGTCACCGCTTCATGAAAAGCCCCTTCTTGACGATAACTCCAAAGATAGAGTTTGAAACTTTTGAGCTCGAAACAGAGTTGATCGGGAATATACTGAACCGTTATCGTTGCAAAATCGGGTTGTCCCGTACGAGGACAGAGACAGGTAAACTCGTTCGTGGTGCATTCGATCGTGTAGTTGCGTTCCGGATGAGGATTAGGAAACGTTTCGATCATCGTTCTTTCCTTTTGAGCGGTTTTTCCAAAACACGAACCGTGATTCCAGCTTCTTTCAGAAGACGAAGAGGAGTTTCGGAAATCGTATATTCTGACGTGTACACCACTTCGCGAATACCACTGTTAATAATCATTTTTGTGCATGTGAGACATGGTGAGATAAGACAGTAGAGGGTTGCTCCTTTCAGCGTCGTGCCGTGATACGCTGCTTGGACAATCGCGTTTTCTTCAGCGTGGGAACAGACGCATTCATCGAGATTGGCTCCCGATTTTCCGAGTTGATTGCACCGGGGACAACCTCCTTCGTTGCAATTGCGAATGCCGCGAGGAGTTCCGTTGTAACCGGTCGAGACAAGGCGATGATCCTTGACCACAACTGCAGCGACTTTCCGTTTGATGCAATTCGAACGAAGCGCCACGACGCGAGCAATGTTCATAAAATAGTGATCCCAATCAGGTCGGGCGCGACTTGCAGCAAGTCCTTGAATGACTTCGCGCACTTTATCTCCGAGCATTTCAAGGGTGCCGTCATTGAGAATGCCAGCATCAGCCATATCGATCGTGCGATTGAGTTGCTGAGTGGTGGCATCGCTTGATTGCGCTTCACGAGCTTCAAGTTCGAGGAAGAGATCGTAGGTGGTGGGATCTCCTTCGCGGGCACGATTTTTAAGACGTTCGAATCGAATTTTGGGATCAGCATCCACGGCAATGAGAAAAAAATCGTCGCGACGGCGGAGCACTTCAACTTCAAAGGGATTTCGAATCGAATCAACAGCTGCGCTGTTTCCTGGGGTTAGTTTTTGAAGCGTCTTTTCTGCCAAGACGCCAGCACCATATTCAGTACGGAGTTGATTCCCAATCTGAATCAAATTTTCGCGAGTGACCTGTTGCTTTCGTTTCGTCAGTTCTTCGCGAAGAATATCGGAGAGGGAATGATATTCGTAACCACTCTCTCGAAGAAGTTTTGCCACCTCTCCTTTTCCGGCCGCATTTTTTCCCGTCAGTCCAATGAGCATGTGCGTTCACCTAACAAAGAATAGAGAAAGGATCAAACCGTATCTTGACAGTTGCCTCAATTTTCTTCAAATATCTCCGTTCATGATCCACGTTGAACATCTCCAAAAATCTTTCGGGTCGGTTCAGGCTGTCAAGGATATCTCCTTTGATGTCGCAAAAGGGGAAGTGGTCGGTCTTTTAGGACCCAATGGCGCTGGAAAAACCACGACCATGCGTATTCTTACCGGTTTCCTTCGTGCTGACACAGGTCAAATCACCATTGATGGCGTGAATGTTATGGAAGAAAGCAGAAAAGTGCGTCAGCACATTGGATATTTGCCGGAAAACGCTCCAGTGTATCTCGATCTCGAAGTGACGGCGTATCTCTCCTATATTGGAACGCTTCGAGGTATTGCGAAAAGTGAACTGCAAACACGTATTCGAAAGATGGTCGAAGCTTGTGGCCTTGAAAATGTTGTGGGTCGAATTATTGGCCAGCTCTCGAAAGGTTACCGTCAGAGGGTAGGATTGGCGCAAGCCATGATCCATGAACCGAAGATTTTGATTCTCGATGAACCGACGAGTGGTCTTGATCCCAATCAAATCGGCGAAATCCGAAATGTGATTCGTACGCTTGGTCGGGAGAGAACGGTCATTCTTTCAACGCATATTTTGCAAGAAGTCGAAGCCACCTGTTCGCGTGCCATGATTATCTCTTCAGGAACATTAGTTGGCGTGGGAACGATCGAAGAGCTCATGCGACAGGGAAAAGGGAAAGTGAGTTATATTGTTACTGCGAAGGCGCCACGAGAGCGCATTCATGAAGTATTTTCCAAAGTGAAAGGAGTTGAGTTTCAAGAATGGATGACATCTGAGGATGAAAGCGCGCAGCGCTTTTCGCTTCGGGAACTTAATGGAAAAAATTGTGCTGAAGAAATTTTCCATGCAGCGGTTGAAGGTGGATTTCCGCTTGTGGAACTCACGCGTGAGAGAGCATCGCTTGAAGATGTTTTTCGGGAGCTGACAGGCGCATGAAAAAAATAGTGACCATGACGAAACGAGAATTTTTTTCTTATTTCACCTCTCCGATTGCCTATGTCTATTTGATGACCTACCTTGTGCTCGCGAATTGGTTTTTCTTCCGAGGATTTTTTTTAGTTGGACAAACAGATGTGCGAAGTTTTTTTTCCATTCAACCCTGGATCTTTCTTTTTTTCATTCCTGCAGTTTCAATGGGAAAATGGGCTGAAGAACGCAAACAAGGGACACTTGAAATTTTATTTACCCTTCCGGTGCGCGATATCGAAGTGGTGTTAGGGAAATTTTTGGGAGCTTTCGCTCTTCTTGTCACGGCTCTTTTTTTCACTTTTCCGATGGTCATGAGTGTTGCCTTTCTTGGAAATCTCGATTGGGGTCCTGTCATCGGAGGATATATTGGTCTGCTTTTTATGGCAGGAGCCTATTTGGCGATCGGTTTGACGATTTCGAGTATGACGGAAAATCAGATTATTGCTTTTATTTTGGCAGTTGTAGTCTCCTTTCTTTTCTTCATGCTCGGAAGTCCGCTTCTTTCAGGGGCACGAGGAAGTTTTGTCGCCCCGATGTTTCAATACTTCGGCATTGGTATGCACTTTGATTCGATTGCTCGCGGTGTGATTGATTCGCGAGATATTTTGTATTATCTTTCGATGATCGCATTTTTTCTTTTTCTCAATCTCAACGTCATTCAGACAAAGGCGAGAAAGTAATTATGAAACGCAGACATCATTTCATCAGTCTCCTTACTTTTTTTCTTCTTTTTCTGATCCTTAATTTTGTGGCTTCGCGTCACGCATTTCGTTTCGATATGACGGAAAATCAAGACTATACGCTTTCAGATGCGACAAAACAGCTTTTAGAAAAACTGGATGATGTCGTTACCGTGCGACTCTATTTTACTCACGATCTTCCGCCAGCCCTTCTCCCGCTTCGTCGTACGACCGATGATGTCTTGGATGAGTTTAAGCGATATGCCGGAAGAAAAATTCAAATTGAATATATCGACCCCGCTGATTCAGAACTCGATGAACAAAAAGCGGTGATGCTGGGCATTGCGCCAGTGCAACTGAATGTGATTGAAAATGATCGACGCGAAGTGGCCAAAATCTTTTTAGGACTCGCAGTTCTTTTTGGCGATAAGCAAGAAGTGATACCGGTGCTTCAACAGGTCGGCAATCTTGAATACGATCTTGCGCAAGCAATTCTCAAAGTTTCGACAGATAAACTTCCGACGCTTGGATGGTGGGGAGCTGGAGCCTTTCAGGACATGAAACAGCTTCTCTCTCGTCGTTATCAGATTCGAGAAGTGAGCAATGAACAGAAAGAGATCCTTTCTCCAAAAGAATATGATGCGCTTGTCGTTGTCTCTTCTCAGGAGCTGACCGATGATGCTCTTTTTGTCATCGATCAGTATTTGATGGCGGGTGGCCATGTCATTGCGCTTGTGGATCGATGGGGTGTGGGGCAGGGATTACAGCTTGAAAAACAAGAGACAAAACTTGTGGATCTGCTCATGCGTTACGGGGTGACCGTTGAAAACCAAATGGTGGTCGATCGATCCCATGCCACCGCCTCGTTTCAAGGGGGAGCGGTGACCTATTATCTTCCTTATGCTTTTTGGCCCATTGTTCGGAAGGAAGGCTTTGCTTCCGATATTCCTTTTGTTGCGGGACTTGAAGCCTTCACGCTTCCGTGGACCAGTGCGCTCACGCTCGCTTCTTCCCAGGATGAACGAAAAATTCAATCACTCGCTTCGACAACCGGTTATGGCGTCACGACTCCGATCGATCCACTTCCCAGTCTTTCTCCGCAAGATGCGAATCAATTGCTCACGCAATCGGGGAAAAGCGTTTCGCTGGCAGCTTTGGTAGAGGGAAAAATACCGTCAGCCTTTGGAGAAAATTTTAAAGTTCCAAAAGGACGAGAACAGGTCACCACAAGTACAGAAGCGGCAAAACTCTTAGTTGTCGGAAGCAGCCGTTTTTTGAATGACCAATTTCTGCAGATGTTTCCTGAAAACGCCGTCTTCTTTGAAAACGCCGTCGATTCTTTTGCGTGGGGGACTGAGCTCATCGGGATCCGTTCGCGAATGACACAGACACGACCGATTGCTCTTCTTTCAGATGGAGCACGTGCGTTCATTCGTCTTTTGAATATGATAATTGCTCCCGTTCTCGTTCTTCTCATTGGAGTAATGGTATATATTGTGCGTCGACGTCGTCATCATACACTCCGTTTGGCGTATCAGCGATAAGGACATTTTCTTTTATGAAGAAACGACCCTATTTTTATTTCGGGATGACTCTGGTTCTGGCTTTCGCAATTTTTATTTTCGAACGGCCCGATCTTTTTACCGGAAAAGAGGAACGACAACTCCTTGAGAAGTTTGATGCGCACAACGTCGAAAAAATTGAGTTTGAACATTTCATTGGAGGAATTCAACTGAAGCGAGAAGGAGAAGGTTGGAAAGTTGCAAAGTTTACCTCTGAACTCGAAAAACAAGTGGCGGTAAAAGAGGGGATATCTTCTTCTGTGGGTGAACCTGAATGGGTTGATGCTGATACCGCACGTGTCCACCAAGCTCTGGGAGTTTTTGGAGATCTTCCTCAAGGAATACTCGTCAGTGCGAATCCAAGTAAGCAGATGGAATATCAAGTTGGAGTGACGGGGCAGAAGTTAAAGTTCTATGATCGAGACGGAAAACTTCTTGCTTCTCTGATCATCGGAAAAAATGGACCTGATTTTGTGAGTAATTACGTTCGTTATGAAGGAAAAGATGAAGTCTATTTAGTGAACAAATCCCTTCAGGGGATTTTCTCTCCTTCTGTTGACGATTTTCGCCCAGAAAAGAGCGCTAGCTCTGCGGGCGGCAGCCCCTCAGAAACGTCGGATGCGTCGGGAACGAAGCAGTGAGATAATTCCGATGGTCATGCCGACAAGAATCATTAATCCTAAAAAGCCACTGATTGGTTCTGGATCTGTCGTGGTGGCAGCAGAAAGTGTGCAGCCGCCGCTTCCAGAGACGAGTTCACGTTGTTCTGGCAAGCCTCCCAAAATATCTTCAGCTGGTTGCGGTCCTGGAACAACGGAAGGATCGGGACAAATATTTTCTTGATCGGTATTTGAAATATTTGGGCAGTTATCACAGGCATCGCCGACTTTATCTTGATCACGATCGAGTTGATCGCGATTCGGAATGGCGGGACAGTTATCTCGTTCGTTTCGAATCGTATCGTTGTCGATATCATTTTCACACGCATCCCCAATGCCATCACCGTCGCTATCAGCTCCAGTATCGATCGTGAAAATACATTTATCACAGGCGTCGCCCAAGGTGTCGCCGTCTCGGTTTTTTTGATCGGGATTAGATTCTGAAGGACAGTTGTCGAGACTGTCGCCCTGACCGTCAAAATCTTTATCGGTACAGGCGGAAAAATCGTCAGGTCCTTGTTGAGTTGGATTTTGAACATCGGGACAGCTATCGAAAATATCGATAAGATTGTCACCGTCGCGATCATCACAGGCGTCACCTTCGTCATCTAAATCTGTATTTCTTTGTCCTCCCCCTTCAAGTTCTGCTTCGGAAAGAGTTCCGTTATCGTCGATGTCGCAGCTGATTGGATCATCGATAGTACAATCTCCATTGGGGACGTTCACACAGTTATCTTCTTCGTCAGCGACTCCATCGCAGTCAGTATCCAGACCACTGGGGGAAGATGAAGAACAACCGAGAGGCCGCGCAAAACTGGACGCTGCTGATCCGAGAACAATGATAAAAGGAATAATCCAAAGAAGCCGATTCATGCTTTTCCTCCTGTGACACGCCTATCATGAACTTCGGCCTTTTTCTCAAAAGGTTGCGTCTTTTTTTGCTTATGACGAGCGTCGTAGGAGGGCAAGAGGAATAAGAGGGAAAAAGAGCAAAAAGAGTGAAAATGTTAAAGGTTTTTGCTCAAAAACAAGGCTACATCCCCCACTTTTACTTACATTTTTCACATCTTCGGGGACATTTTGAATAGGAGTGACGTCAGCGATGACAATTTCACAGGCATCTCCAACACCATCTCCATCCGTATCGACTTGATCGGGGTTATAAAGACGGGAGCAAACATCCACTTCGTCTGAAAAACCGTCACGATCTAAATCAGGAGCGCAGGCGATTCCGTGATTTTTTCCATCTTCCTGTTCTTGGCCAGGATTCATCACATAAGGACAATTATCGCAGGCATCTCCGACTCGGTCTCCATCGCGATCAGACTGACCTGGATCGTAATTATCGGGGCAGAAATCTCTGACATCGGTGACGTTATCGCAATCACGATCATTCATGGTCGTGCCAGAAGGAAGATCGATATGACAGACCACTTTTTCCGTTTGAGCAAAGGTTACTTGAGGGAAGAGACAGAGAAAGAAGAGAGCAAAGATCCGCATACTTTTTATGCAGCGTCGATATCGTTGAGTGATGAGAAGCAAGAGTGTCATCAAAAGAAGTCCAAAAAGTGTCCCGGAAGGTTTCGAGGGATTTTTCATCAAACTGCACGAAGCTCCTTCAGCGTTGAGCGTTTTGATATGAGGACCCATCTCTTCTCCCTCTTCGTCGGAAGCTTCGGGAAGACTCAGCGGGTTGCGAATTTTATCTGATGGTTTTGGTGGAGATGCTTCTCCTGCCGGGGATTGTGGGTTTTGGACAGGTGTCGGATCTGTTGAAGCCATTTGGGCTTTTGTGACATCAAGAACCGGAGTTGCAAATTGCTGAACGGTTAATGCAATAGGAAATCCATACATCAAAAATCCTTTTTGATACGAGAGCTTATAAGTTATTTCCCCGGTCTCTGCATTGACATGTTCAGATACAAGATCACGAAGTGTCTCTTCATAGGGAAGGCCTATGACTTCACCACATGGTTCCGCGGGAGGAGTTTCTCCAGGTTGTATTTGAGGAGGAGGGAGAGCTTCACCAGGACATTCCCCTTCCTTGTTAAATTGAGGATCCGTTTCATCACAGATAACATCGCCATGATCAGAGCTCATGCATTCTTTTACGAAAGTTCTCGTGTTCATCCTTGAAAGCGGTTGAAACGTCACATAGAGATAATCGAAGTATTCCTGATCTCCACCTGTTTCGTACGTGAGTTCATATTCATCGACATCTGTCGGAAAAGGATTCCCTCCAGCCCAACTTTGGGAGGGAAGAGACAAAGCAAAAGTGAATGTTGTTATAACTAGTTGAAATATAATGTGTTTCATTCTCTTCTCTCCGCCCAAGAGGTTCCCCTTACACTGTCATTATCGTCATCAAAGAGAAAAGGTTGCGTTTTAAAAAAATGGACCTCAGGAACCTCTGAAAAAGGCCCATCGGCTTCGTTGTCTTCGTCAGCACTTCTTGCGACGTACTTTCAGTACGTCTCAGTCGGCTTCCTCAGACTGCCTCGCATCTGGACCTTTTTGAGGAGTTCCTTTATACGATTTTCAATATGAATGTTGTGATCACTGGAGCGACCGGAAAAATAGGAAAGGCGTTAGCCCCTTTTTTGAGATCCAAAGGGGCAAAACTCTTTTTGCAGGGTTCTTCGAAAAAAGAAGAATCAGAATTTGAGATTTTTTTTGTCGATTTATCGACGATAGAAGGAATTGATCAATGTATTCATTCGGCATCGCAGCATCTGGGATCGATTGATCTCTTCATTCATCTTGCCTCACGTTTTGAACAGAAACCATTTGAAGAGGTAACGGAAGAGGATTGGGACCGCGGATTTGATGTTGATTTAAAAGCAGCGTTTTTTCTTGCCCAAAAGCTTGCTCCCCACATGAAAAGAGGCGGTAGTCTCATTTTTATGAGCGACATTTATGCTAAAAAACCGTATGCGCATCGCCTTCCCTATTGTATTGCGAAAGCAGGAGTGGATGCGCTCACGAAAGCTCTGGCTCGTATTTTTAAAGATCGTCTTCGAGTGAATGCGCTCGCTCTTTCGAGAATTGATACGCCGGAGGAGATGCAAGAGGTGCTTGAAAAAATCTGGAGTTTAGCAACTGAAGAGAAAGGGAGTGGCCATCTTGTGACACTATAGTGAATTAATTTTTAGTATGTCATCCTCGCGAAGGCGGGGATCCAGAAAAGCTGATAAATACCTGGATTCCTGCTTTCGCAGGAATGACAGCGTACTCATAAAAAGTTAATTCAACATGTAATTTAAAAAGCAGACAGGCTGCTTTTTTAAAGGATTTAAATATGTACACCGTCTCAAAAACATTTTCGTTTTGTTACGGTCATCGACTTGTTGGTGATCACACCAAGTGTCGTCATCTGCATGGACACACCGCGAAAGTGACTATTTCTCTTCGTCAAGAGAAGCTCGATGAAAAGGGGATGGTGGTTCATTTTGCAAAACTGAAAGAAACCATTGGAAAATGGATTGACGATGAGATTGATCACACCATGCTGCTTTCAGAAAATGATCCCATCAAAGAGATGCTCGCCAAATCCGGAGAGCGTTTTTTGCTTCTCCCGTTTAGTCCCACTGCTGAAAACTTAGCCCGCTATATTTTTGAGAAGACCAAAGAATTCGGTTTTCCGGTGGAACAGGTCGAACTCTGGGAATCCGAAAATGCGAAGGCGATGTATAGTATTTAAGGTTTTGAATATACAGCCCATATGATTTGAGCCACTACAAGAAAAATCATAACCATTGAAAGTATTGTAGTAGTTAGACTAAATTTGTTTATAGACTTATCAAGTCTATCCAACAATTCTTCTGTCCTTTTAGTTGATAAGTTATTGGTGGAAACCGTTCCCATACTTATACCTTTGAATAAGTAATACTGACCACTTCTTCTCCTTTTTCTTTCACAATATTTACATCCGCAAAAAGATTTGGGGATTCTTTCCTCATGATCTTCGCAATTTCTACAGCGAGTTCTCGGATTTCAGCATCCGCATGAATGGATCCTCGTAATTCTATAATATGTCGTAAGGCGCGTGCATTTGCGGTGAAGAAGAGTTTTGTTTCGCAGGCATTGGGAAGGACAGAGCGCGCAGTTTGTCTCACCATCTTCCGACGATCGGTTCCGGAAAGTTCCGGATGCTTCTCTGCAACGACCTTTTCGAGTGAATTCGCAAGTTCAAGATACGATTGATGCGATGCTTCAATTGCTTTGATCCATTGTTCATGAAGTGTAGGATTGTCGCGAATAAGAGGAGGCATGCAATAACGCGCATCAGATTCATCAACATAACGTTGTGAAAGTTGAGAAATTCCAACACCGGCACGATGTCGAATTAACTCATGAGTTAACGATCGTGAAATACCCGTGAAAAGAAAATTCCAAACAGCGTGTTCGAGGACCGAGCCATGTTTACTCTCGATAATGCGATCGAGATATTCTTTGTTCGTCTTGCGACCTTTGCCATAGGACATGTAGCAGACACGCCCTGCAGCTTCGGCGAGTTTCTCGGCAGCGACAGGTGTATCAGTTGTAAAGTCACAAGATTCATCCTGAAGAAAGCGTGCAAACGCCTCTTCATTGAGCGTCTGTTTTCCCACCAGATAAACTTTTGGTTTCGTAACGATGCGATTCGTTTCCATATTACGAACAACCCATTGAATTACCGCAATTCGTGCATTTATAACAGGCCCCGCTTCGAACCGTTGTATGTCCACAGCCATCACAGAAAGGGGCATCTCCCATCATGCTTTGAAGTTGTTGGTTTGCGCCACTCACCACAGTTCGTTTTGCTTGAGCAATATTGACGACCACCCCAGAATTCGTGGTGGTGGTTTGCAGATTTGAAACAACAGATCCCACCGCATCAGTTTTCTTCGCGACAACCGATTGGGGAAGTTCTTTTTTCCGAAGTTCTTCTTCTGCTTCTTTTTCTTTTAAGGTGCGATTCGCTTCTGCTTTTCGTTCCAGCTCTTGAAGCGAGGTGCTCACTGCCTCTTCATTGCTCTCTGGTTTCACTTGGACAAAATCGGTGCGTCCTAAATATTCCATTCCCAAAACACGGAAGATGAAATCAACGACGGATGTTGCCATTTTGATGTTGGGATGATCCACCGTTCCTTGAGGTTCAAAGCGAGTAAAGGTGAAACAGTCGACATATTCTTCAAGTGGCACTCCATATTGAAGCCCAAGAGAAATCGCGATCGCAAAACAGTTCATGACACTTCGATACGCCGCTCCCTCTTTGTGCATATCGACAAAAAGTTCGCCGAGGGTTCCATCTTCGTATTCACCTGTCCGAAGATAAACTTTATGCCCCCCAATGCGCGCTTCTTGGGTAAACCCTTTTCGTTTTTTAGGGAGGCGACGGCGTTTGAGGATCGGCTGCGCTGAGAGAGCTGCTTGCTCATAAGCCGCAGATGCCATAGCCTGTGTCTCTTCTTTCTTTTCCGATTTATTCTCTGAACTTGAGGAGAGAGGTTGAGAGAGTTTTGAACCATCTCGGTAGAGTGCAACGGCTTTGAGTCCTGCCTTCCACGATTCAACATAGAGTTTTTCAATCTCTTCTGCAGTTGTTTCGTGAGGAACATTAATTGTTTTCGAAATAGCGCCGGAGAGAAACGGTTGTGCGGCTGCCATCATTTTGATGTGTGCCATCGGAAGAATAAAACGTTTTCCCTGCTTTCCACATTTGTTCGCGCAATCAAAAACAGGAAGATGCTCTTCGCGAAGATGTGGCGCTCCTTCGATCGTCATGTGTCCACAGATCTGAAGATTTGCTTCTTCGATCTCTTTTTCGGTGAAGCCGATAGTTTTCAGAAAATTGAACCCCGGTTTCGTATACTGCTCTTCCGTCAGTCCAAAACGCGCCATAGTCTCTGCGCCAAGCGTGTGATGATTGAAGGCAAAGGGGAGCTCAAAAGTTCCGGGAAGGATTTGTTCAATCTTTTCAAGGTTGGTTTGGGTAAAACCTTTTGCTTTCAGCACATCACTATTGATGTGAGAAGTATTCTGTAATGAAGAGGTTCCTTCGATGTGTTGAATGATGCCAGCGATCTCCTCTTTGGTATATCCCAAATGTTTTAGTGCGAGCGGCACAGAACGATTGACGATTTTAAAATAACCACCACCAGCGAGCTTTTTAAATTTCACAAGCGCAAAG
>MGRM01000019.1:12776-20091 GCA_001798185.1 Deltaproteobacteria bacterium RIFCSPHIGHO2_02_FULL_44_16
GTTCCGGTCGGAGCGAGGACCGTCACTTGCGCATTTCGATATCCGTGACGTGCGCCATCGGCTAAGCAGGCATCCCATTCATCGCGAATCGTTTGAAGCAAATGCTGAGGGAGATGTTGCGACGGAATATTGTACGCTGCGTCCCGATGCATCCGAATCACATCCATCATCGGTTCTCGATTTGCAGCATATCCTGGAAATGCTCCTTTATGTTCTGCGATTTCAGCCGATGTTTTGTACGCTGTCCCATGCATGAGCGCTGTGATTGCTGACCCGTAGGCTCTCGCTTTGTCAGAGTCGTAAGGAATTCCTTGCACCATGAGTAGCGTTCCTAAGTTGGCATAACCAAGTCCGAGAGGTCGATAGTTGTGACTATTTTCTGTAATCGGACGTGTCGGATAAGAAGAGGCATCGACCAAAATTTCTTGTGCCGTAATAAAAATGCGAGAGGCATGTTTGAATCCTTCGATGTCGAAAACATCGGTCTCTTCGTTGTAAAATTTCATTAAGTTTAACGAAGCGAGATTACAGGCGCTGTTATCGAGAAACATATATTCCGAACAATTATGAATCAAAATACCGTTCGCAACAAAATGATGTGTCAATGGTTCGGTTAAATCATAAACTTTTTGTATTCCAAGAGATGTGAGTGATTCGAAACGATCAGTAAGAGAGTCGCGATAGGTGCCAATAGTTGCATTAAGTTCTCGAAGCATATTTGCCTTCTCACTCTTTGGATGAAACCCAATAGCTTCTTCGAAAAGAACACGTGAAGAACGACTCATACGAAGAGAATGCATTTCTTTCACATTATAGTGTTTGAACCCCCCTTTTCCATCAGGGAGCAAAGTCTCATTTGTTCCTCCTCTTCGATTTTCATAGATTTTTGATTTAATACTAAAAGAGAGAAGAAGTTTTTGTACCTGTTGAAGCAAGGAGAGGCTTGTCGAATCAAGAGCAATATACTGACTCTTTTCTCCATAATTGGCTACGGTACCATCGGTGGTAAAAAGGCCGCGAAGAATCGCAGCTGTGCTTGCTCGATCAAGTTCAAAAGCTGGAGGAAGGAGGTTTTTTTGATCAGAACCTTTGTTGAGACAGGCATATGTATTCACAATTGAAGTTACTGCTGCAGCAGAAGTTGCTGTGCGAACTCCTGTATCTGTATATCGAACTCCAGCAATTTTTCGATTCTCTTTCAGTTGATTCAGATAATGGACATATTCCTGGAGAATATTTGCTTCACCACTCCCCATAGTGACAGTGATAATCCCTTGAGCATCATTTGCTTGGCAACCATCGCCGAGAGCGAGTCCAATGAATTCAGCCATTTTTATTTCGAGATGATTTTGACCAAATGCCCCTGGGACAAGAAGAAGTTCATCTTCTTGCGTAAGCTCGGATGCGGGGACATCGCCACGATTGGTGGTCCAGATTTTATGATCAGCAGTAAGTTTTAATGTATATCCACTTTTTGTGCGAAGTTCGTAGGTTGGTTTGAAACCCGTGGGGAAAATTTCAGATACACGTACACTACGTCCATCAAAAGTGAGGATGTCATCTGTTTTGCCAACAAGTTCTTGAATAGGTTTATATCCATTTGTTGTTGCGATGAGGGTGTCACCAGTAACGCAGGGGTTACTGGCATGAATACGATCGGTATTTTTGCAGGTATGCCATTTGTTGATAATCGTATCGAATTGAAGCCCTGGATCTGCACAGCTCCAAGCAGCAGTCGAAATTTTGTGCATCAGATCGCGTGCGCGATAGGTTTTATAAGCTTCGCCGGTGGTGCGAAAACGGGTCGACCACTCACCGTCATTGAGATAAGCGTACATAAAGTCATCAGATACACGAACCGAGTTATTTGAATTTTGCCCCGAGACGGTTTTGTAGGCTTCACCATTGAAATCAGAGGAATATCCTGCGTCCATCAACGCTTTTACCTTTTTCTCTTCGTTGACTTTCCACTGAATAAAATCTTCGACTTCAGGGTGATCAATATCGAGACAGACCATTTTTGCGGCGCGTCTCGTGGTCCCACCTGATTTTGTCGCTCCAGCTCCTCGATCCAGAACTTCCAGAAATGACATGAGGCCAGAAGAGGTCCCGCCGCCAGAAAGTTTTTCATATTTAGAACGGAGATGAGAAAAATTTGTTCCTGTTCCCGATCCAAATTTAAAAAGACGCGCTTCATTTTTGGCGAGTTCGAAAATGGACATGAGATCATCATTGACTGATTGAATAAAACAGGCCGAGCATTGGGGGTGTTCATAGGAGTTTTGCGTCTGTTCAAGACTGTCCGTGCGAGTGTTCCAAAACCAGTTTCCTCCACTCCCTTCGATGCCATACGCATCGTAAAGTCCGCAATTAAACCAGACCGGGGAGTTAAAGGCACCTCGTTGGGTGATGAGAAGAGAGGTCAGTTCAGCTTCAAACGTATCGGCATCATCTGAAGAAGCAAAATAGCCCCCCATCTCTTCGCCTCGTTTGCGAATGGTCTTTGCGATACGACGGACCACCTGTTTGACCGATGTTTCATGATCCGTGACAGGAACGCCGCGTTTGCGAAAATACTTCGAAACCACAATATCTGTTGCTAATTGTGACCAAAAATCGGGAATTTCAGCATCTTCCATGCGAAAAACAGTCGAACCATCGGGATTCGCAATAATTGAAGAACGTTTAACATGACGGATCTGATCGAGAGGGTCTTTCTCTTTTTCGGTGTAATACCGCGAAAGAGTGATTCCCTTTTTTACGGCGCTGATCATTCCCTCTTTTTTCGTCCGACCCCTTGTTTTACGAACGATCACTTCTTTTGTAGCCATGAATCCCCCTTTTAAAAATTAGTCGCATAACGTTTTCATGAGAGCAAATTTTATGATCTCTTTTCGGTTGTGGAGAGCCACATGCTATTTCTTATTTTATTTTCGTACGGTTGGAATGTTTTCGAATACTTATCCACATATTTATACACAATATATTGTGTATACGTTTCCATCTTTACCACTACATATTGTGCAGTCAAACAAAAAGAAGAATGGAATTCTCTTTTTTTCTTCCTCCTTGTGCTTTTCTGAGGAAAGGGGCTAAAGAGGCAAAATTATGCATTCTTCTATTTTAGTTCATTACGGTGAACTTGCCTTAAAAGGAGGGAACCGTTCTTATTTTGAAAAGCTCCTTCTCTCAAATATTGAAATTGCTCTACGTGGAAGCGGTTCTTTTACACTTCGACGCCTGCAAGGTCGCATCTGTATTGATTTCAAAAATATGACTTCCCAGGAAGATGCGCTGGGTCGGCTTCAGAACGTCTTTGGGGTTGCGAATATCGCTTTTTCCAAACGTATCCCAACGTCCATGGGGGAGATTGAGAAAACGGTGGCATCTCTGGTTGATGAAGATTCTTTTAAGAGTTTTGCGATTCGTACCAAAAGAAATGATAAACGATTTGAATTTTCTTCTTCGGATATCAACATTCGTATTGGCAAGATGGTGCAAGAAAAAACAAAAGCATCTGTGGATCTTGAAAATCCAGAACGAACTATTTCCATTGAAATTGTCGATGACAATACCTTCGTTTTTACGAAACGTTATCAAGGATCTGGCGGTCTTCCCGTAGGGAGTGCGGGAAAAGTAGCGTGTCTTATTTCCGGCGGTATTGATTCTCCTGTTGCTGCATGGCGTATGATGCGTCGGGGCTGTGCCCCTTTCTATATTCATTTTCACTCAGCACCTTTTACCTCGCAAGCTTCTGTCGAAAAAGTGATCGATCTTGTGGAACATCTTTCACGAGGATTACAAGGGGTGAAGCTCGCTCTTGTTCCATTTGGAAATATTCAGCAAAAAATTGTTCGAGAAACGTCTGAAGCTTATCGCGTTCTCCTCTATCGACGCTTTATGATGCGGATTGCTGAAGTATTGGCAAAAGGGGAGGGAGCAGAAGCCCTTGTCACGGGTGAAGCTCTTTCCCAAGTGGCTTCCCAGACCCTTTCAAATTTGGCGTCGATTGAATCGGTGCTCACACTTCCGCTTTTGCGTCCGCTTGTCGGAATGGATAAGCAAGAAATTGTCGATCAGGCGAAGAAGATTGGAACGTTTCAAACGGCGTGTGAACCTCACGACGATTGCTGCAGTTTTCTGATGCCGCAATTTCCAAAGACGCATAGTAATTTGCAAGAAATGGAGTCCGTCGAATCCTCACTGGATATTGAAGCTCTCGTGCAATTGGGAATAAAAGAAACAGTGACTTCTCCTATTTTTTCATAAATAAAACCTCTTTCGAAACTCCATTATTCGGGTGACGCCGGAGGCTATTTCGGAGGCTTCCGCATATGAGCGGAACCGACGGAATGCCACAGGCGGCAGGACCCGTTACCATAAAATGTTTCGAAAGAGGTTTTCTTTCCATGAGTAGACTTCCTCTGGTCTTTGGTCATCGTGGTGCGTCGTGTGATGCCCCAGAAAATACTATCCCTGCATTTAAACGTGCCATCGAACTTGGTGCCGACGGCGTTGAGTTTGATGTCTTGCTGACAAAAGATGGTGTTCCCATGGTGATGCATGATGACAATCTTTCTTGTCTCACTTCCTTCCGTGGGTTTATGCACGAAACCTTATATGATGACGTGAAAAATCTCGATGCAGGGAGTCATTTTGGAGAAACGTGGCGAGGAGAAAAGATTCCCACATTGTCAGATGTTCTTGCCCTTCTCAAAGCGTCGTCTTTGATTCCGATGATCGAGTTAAAGCAACAACGAGGATGCGAACGTGCAGTGGTTGAAAAAGTGGGAAAACTTATTATGCAATTTGGTTTAGAGGATCGCTGTATTCTCTCTTCATTTTCGTTTCGTATCCTCTATTTTTGTAAAAAACTTTTTCCTCATCTCAAACGTTCTTTTTTAATTTCACGTAAACATTTTTTTTGGTTTCAGGTGCTTCTCTCTGATCTGTGGCTTCACTGTGACTATGTGACACCTCGTTATGATCTGGTAACAGCGCGTTTGATTTCGTCTCTTAAGAAGCGGCAGAAACACTGCGCTGTTTGGACGGTCAATACACCCAAACAGATGGAATACTGTATGGAGCTTGGGGTGGAGAGCGTCATTACGGATCATATTTCGCTGGCGCAAAAAATAATAAAAAAGCAGGAAACCTCTTCAGTTTTGTGACGATAATCAAGAGAGAGGTTTTATGGTCCGTATTGTAGTGAATGCTCCTGACTATCGTTTTGTTTATGACCCTCATGCGGAAACACGAAATGTTTCTGAATCTGCCCCTCTTTTGGCAGAAGATGTGAATGGTGATGGTGCTCTTGACATTGGTGATATCAATCTTCTTCTCTCAAACCTTCCTTTTGCTGCCCTTGTGTATGGTACGACAGATCCGCTTCAAGTGATTGCTGCCGTGGAACAAAAAGCAAGACAGGTTGCAGGAATATGTAAGAGCGAAAATGTTGTGTTGAAGCCCCAAGATATTTTTATTGTTATTGAAGATAAAGATATCATTTCGATCACAGAAACTCGGAATATGTGGGGGAAGTTTTCTTCCGACTTTTTTCCAAACTATGGCGATCGCTTTATCGATTTTGTCAAAAATACTCCTTATCGCGTAGCGTTTCTTCTCAATCCAACGAAGGAATTAGGAGATGAAGTTCTTTTTGATCCGCAAACTGTTTTTCATGAAAGTGTGGTGCAAACAATAGAACAGCGGGAAGAGAAACATATACCGCGATCACCCATCATTTGTAATGATATGAGGTGTGACAGGAAATCTTTTTTAGGACATCATATTAATCCTTAATTTCATTTTTGAGTTTTTCTACAAGTTCAATTCGTGTTGGATAAGCAAAAGCAATCCCTTCGTGTTCGTATCGTTCATGAAGTTTTTTGATGAATTCGTGTTTGATCAAATACTGTGCGACAAATTCTTGTCCTCGCAAAATAACCGTAAAGTGAATCGAGAATTGGTCGAATTTCTTGTAGCGAATAAAAGGTTCAAAAGAAGGAACTCCTCCTTCTATTGTTTTCATAATTTCTTTTGCTACTTCCACCGTGACGCGTTCAACCTGTTCAAGATCGCTTTTGTAATCGACTTGGGCATCAACAAGCACGGCCATTTCTTTTTCTGGATGGTGGTAGTTAATGATGACGCTTGAAGCGACTTTGGTATTGGGAACGACCAGAATATTATTTTCAAGCAAGCGAATGCGCGTGCTGCGCCAGGTCACTTTTTCAACATACCCACGAAGATTTCCTTCAAGCTGAATGAATTCTCCCGCGGCAATCGGTTTGTCGATCAGGAGATAAAATCCAGCGAAAAAGTTTTCGAGGGTATCTTTGAGAGCTAAAGCAATAGCCAAAGAACCGACGCCGAGCGAGGCAATAAGAGGCGTGATGGAAACACCGAGATTATCGAGCACGATCATGAGACCAAGTAACGTGATAATGGCGTAGATGATTCCACGAGACATGCCAGAGTAGTTACGAAGTTCCAGATGTCGTTCTTCAGAGCGTTCAAAGAGTCCCACAAAAAAACGACTTAAAAAGATAACACCTGAAAACACGATGAGGATCGTGACAAGCGCGTTTCCAACTTTTTGCGCTTGTTCTGAGAGAGGGAAAAAATGTGTGGCAAGTGAAAGAGCTCCGGCAAGAATGAGAATTTTTATCGGAAGTCTGAGAGCACGCAAAAGAATTTGAGACCAAGCATGTGCGTTTTTGGGAAGACGTTTATCAATCAGTTTAAAAATAATTCGTCGGAGAGGAAATAAAACAAGGCACCAAACAGCGACGATGACACTTCCTGTGACCCAATCCGTAAGGCTCATGAACAAGAGATTCATCATAAGACAATAGGTGGAAAGTTTTTGTACTGTCAAGAAGAGGAATTTAACTGAAATGTTTGATCTGAAGATCCCATATTTTTTTGTCTATCGTACGTTTATTGTTTTACTATAACAATCCTAATAGCGCCGCCAAATCGTTAAGTGCCAAGTTGCATTGGCTAGCCAATCCACTTGATTGCCATGGAGCCTTTTTGCAAGAGAACGAAGTGGAATAACGAGAGCCTCGGCTACTAAAGGAGAATCTTGCACAAGCTTATCTGTACTGAGGTCTTCATATACTCCCATGATGTCACTGTTTTTTTTCGGTCTTTCCGGACTAAGCTGATAACTTCGGACATCTTGAGGTTTGTAACCCGTAAAATAATAACCTGTAATGCCAATCAATGGGTCAATCCCAATCTTAGTTGGAATTTGAAAAGCGGTTCGTGGTGACATCTATGCTGCCTCCTTCAAGCCTTGCCTGTCGAG